>PLKS01000171.1:10688-10863 GCA_003140665.1 Opitutaceae bacterium | reverse complement strand
TGAGCAGGATGACGTCGCCCTTCCCCAGGTTTGCCCCGCCCCAGCTCGCGGCGACCAGGTTGATCGACTCCGTCGTGCCGCGCGTGAAGATGATCTCCTCGGGCGCGGCCGCGTTGACGAACGTCGCGACGCGCGCGCGCGCGCCCTCGTAGTCGTCGGTGGCGCGCATCGAAAG
>PLKS01000171.1:0-10616 GCA_003140665.1 Opitutaceae bacterium | reverse complement strand
GCGCACTTGATCCGGGCGGGAAAGGCGTGGACCCCCGCGAAGGCCCCGAGGTCGCTCATCTCCTCGGGTTCCTTCCCCTCGGTGACGATCCTGTGGAACTGCTCATAGAGGCCGGCGGCCTCCTGCGCGCTCTTGCCCTTCAGCTGGGTCGTCATGAGCGACGCGCTCGCCATGGATATCGCGCATCCCGAGCCCTCGAAGGAGATGTCCGCGATCCTGTCGCCGTCCAGCCGGAGGAACACGTCGCACTGGTCTCCGCACGACGGGTTGTCCCCGTGCGCCGAGCGGTTGGCCGCGGGAATCCTGCCCCGGTTTCGCGGGCGCCGGTTGTGGTCGAGGATGACCTGCTGGTACAGGTCGGAAAGGTCCGACGACATGGTGGAAAGACACAGGTATCCGGACCCCAACGCGCGTCAAGGGTGGCCGGGCGAACCCGGGGTTCCCCTACACTCGGCTGGCCTCGAGGCTCTCGCTCACGGCCTCCAGGAACTGCTGCACGTTGAAGGGCTTCGTCAGCGAGTGGTCGATGCCGAGCCGGGTGAGCGCGCTCATGTCCGACGACGTGAAGCGGCCGCTCACCATCAGTATCCGTCCGGGGAATTCGCGCTCGCGCAGCCGCGACACGATGTCGACGCCGTTCAGTCCGGGCAGGTTCACGTCGATGATGAGCAGATCGTAGCTCGCGAGGTTCTCCTCGAGGTGCTTCCACGCCTCCGAGCCGTCCACGATGTGCCGGACCGTGTGGCCGCATCGCTTGAGGATCTCGAGGACCGGCTCGGCGACGAGCGCCTCGTCCTCGACCAGCAGGATCCGCGCGGGCTTGACCGGCTGCGGCGGCACGGCCGCGGGCTTGGATAGCTCGGCCGTCGGCCAGATCGGCAGGAAGACGTTGAACGCGCTTCCAACCCCCAGGGTCGACTCGACTTCCAGCCGTCCCCCGGCGTCGGTCACCAGGTGCCACGCGGTCGCCAGGCCGAGGCCCGTTCCCTTTCCCGCGCCCTTCGTCGTGAAAAACGGCTCGAAGATGCGCTCGATGATCTCGGGCGGCATCCCGAGGCCGTTGTCCCGGACCGTGAGGCGCTGCCAGCCCAGGAGCGTCTTGCCGCCGTGGCCCCTCGGCGCCTCGAACGCGGCCGGCGCAAGCTGCTCCGCCTCGACGGTGATCTTGGGCGACCACGCCGCCGGATTGCGGCCGGACAGGCGCTCGAGGAGGGCATCGCGGGCGTTGAGCAGCAGGTTGAGCAGGACCTGGTTGAGGTCCGTCGCGTTCAAGTGCAGCGGGAGCATGTCAGACGGGATCGAATTCTCCCACGAGATCCGCCGGTCGATCGTGTTCTTGAGCAGGTCGAAGCAGCCCCTCGCGATGGCCTCGACCCGGACCGATTCCGGCTTGTGGTCGACCTTGCGTCCGAACGTGAGCAGCCGGCGCGTGAGCTCGGCCGTCCGCTGCACGGCCTGCGCGATCACGTCAATGTCCTGCTGCAGGGGAAGGTCCTCCGGCCGCGACAGCTGGATCTCTCCCGCCTTCAGCATGACCGGGGTGAGCAGGTTGTTGAACTCGTGCGCGATGCCGCCCACCAGCTCCCCGACCGCGCGCAGCCGCCTCGACTGGGCGACCTCGGCGTCCTGCTGCCTGCGCTTCGTGATGTCCTCGACCAGGACGCAGATCCTGGGGGTCGCCGGGCCGTCGGGCGAGGCGAGGGGGATCGCCGTCACCTCGAGGATCCTCTTTCCGATCTTGAGCGAGGCCTCGCTCGTGTAGACGTGGCCGTCGGCCATGGGATGGGTCGTCGCCTCGCTCAGGTGCCGGCGGATGTCGTCGGAGACCGGCAGGGAATCCAGCGGCTGGCCCGTGGCGTCGGCGGCATCGACAAAGTAGAGGGCGCACGCCTGACGGTTCATCGACAGGATGCGGGCGCCCAGCGGGCCGGTCTCGATGACGGTCATCGCCATCGGGATGTTGTCGTAGAGCGCCTGCAGGAGCGCGCGCTGCTCGGCGAGCGTGGAAGCCTGCAGCGAGAGCTCCTTCCTCAGCTTTCTCTGGCGGAAGTAGCCCCACAGAGCTATGATGAACCCGATCTCCAGCGCGATGGATGCGCCGAGCTTGAGCTCCTCCACGCTCAGGAAGTACGAGCCGAACTGCCCGAAGTTCTTGTTGTAGATCCGGTCGTATTCCCCGGTGTGGTGGATGATCGCGAGGCCCTCGTTCAGGCGCGCCAGCAGCTCGGCGTCCCCCGGGTGGACGGCGAAGGCCTGCTGGATGTCATAGCCCTCATAGGGCTTCCCGAGTATCCGGATGTTGCTCAGGTGAAGCCTGCGCGTGACGGTCAGCTCGGTGAGCTGCGACAGGAAGCCGGCCTCGATCTCGCCGGTCGAGATCTTCTGCAGCAGCTCCTCCTGGGACGGGACGGAGACGATGAGCGCCCTGACGTGGTTGTCGCCGAGGAGCCGCTCGCCGAGACCGGTTGTCCCGATCACCCCGAACGAGCGGCCCGTCAGGTCGCCCAGACTGTGGATCGGGCTGCCGGACTGCACGTACACGCAACCCTGCAGGCTCAGGAAAGGCGTGCTGTACTGGGCGTAATTCTGCCTGGCCGGCGTGATCCCGTGGTACTGAAGCAGGTCGAACTCGCCGTGCTGGAATCGCGCGCGGATCTGGTCCGCCGGTCCCGTCGTACGCTCGACCCTGAGGTTGACCGCCTTGGCCACGGCATCGAGAATCTCGAAGGTGAACCCGGCCGGCTGTCCCTCCGAGTCGAGGTAGGAATAGGGATAGGCGTCCGAGAACACGCCGGCGGCGAGGGGCTGGCGCTCCGTGAGGGGCGTCCGGAATGCCTGGGCGTCGCGGATCGCGCCGGGAGGGTCCGCGGCCACGCCGGTCATCTGCCCGAGTGTAAGGCAAATGACCGCCAACGCGCCGAAACGCCGGAGAGAGAATAACATGGACTTCATTACGACTGGGCAAACCCGGCGGATGGGACAATCTGAATCGCCTCTGCCCCGGACAAGCCCGCCATGCCGCCTCCGTTTGCGCCCGGGAATCCACATAAGGCTCAGCCGTGGCGGCCCTTGAAGGTGAGCTCGGCCACGCCGCTCTTGTCGAGGCCGCCAAGTCCAAGGCTCACGAGCCTCTCGAACTGCAGGCGCGTGGCGGAGGCGACGGGCAGCCGGAGCCCGGCCTCGCACCCGAGCACCCAGGCGATCGTGCTGTCCTTGGCGGCGTGCGCCGCGGAAAAATAGCATTCATGCGCCCGGTTCTGCATGTCCTCCCCGTCGGTCTTGAGGACCTGCGACTGGGCGCCGGTCTGCGCGAAGATCTCTCGGAGCATGTCAAGGTCGAGGCCGAGCGCCGAGCCCAGCCCTAGGCCCTCCGCGAGCGCCGCCGTGTTCGCGTTCATCACCATGTTCACGAGCGCCTTGACCTGAGCCGCCTGCCCGGCCTTCCCGACGAAGCGCAGCGCGGTGCTGAGCCTCTCAAGGATGGGCTTCACCCGCTCGAAGCATTTCCTGTCCCCGCCGCACATGAGATACAGGGTGCCCTGGCGCGCCTGCGGAATGGACGACGCCATGCACCCCTCGAGCGTCATGGCTCCCCGCCTTTTCGCGCGGCGGCCGATCTCGACATGCGTCTTCGGGGTGACCGTAGCGCAATTGACGAAGACTTTTCCCCGAGCGCGGACGAGGAGCGAGTCCCCGTCGTCCGCGAACACGCTGAGCTGGGCCGCGTCGTCGGTGACCACGGTGAAGATGACATCGGCGGCCGAGGTCACCGCGGCGAGCGTGCGCGCATGGCGGGCACCGAGCTCGCGGGCCAGGGAGGCGGCCGCCGGCGGATGGGAGTCGTAGATGGAGGCGATCCGGTAGCCGCAGTCGCTGAGCCTGCGCGCCATGTTTGCTCCCATCCGCCCGACGCCTACAAATCCGATTTTTTCGTTCATGGAGGTCAATTTGATGTTCGCCGTGGCCCTGCCGAACCACAATCATGCGGGGGTTGCTTTCGGGCAACATCCTAGTAAGGGCAAGCTTCCGTCATCCCAATGAACCCCGCACGGCTAATTTCATCCGAGGGAATAGCGGATTCGGGACGGTCGCTTGTCATTGGGGGCAGGTGTGAAACCGACCTTAATATCTCCACTATCCCGGCTTGTGAATCCGATGCCTGACGAGCCCAGCGGCCAGCGCGACTTCGCGGTCCTTTATCGCGCAACCCTCGCCCCGCTGCGGCGTTACCTAACCCGCCTCCTGGGAAATGCCAGCGAGGCGCAGGACGTCGCCCATGATGCCTATATCCGGGTGTATCCGGCGATGACCGAGCAGCCGCCGGATCGGCCTGCGGCGCTGCTCTATACCGCCGCCCGCCGGCTCGCGATAAACCGGCTCAAGCGCCGCAGCATTTCACCGCTGGCGCGCGAGGCCTTCAGCCCCGAGACGGCGGCCTCGTCCGCGCCGGGGGTCGCCCAGCAGGTGATGGCCCGCCAGGAGCTGGGCCTCCTCGAGGAGGCGATCGCGCAGCTTCCCGAGGGCTGCCGGGTCGTGCTCCTCCTTCGCAAGATCGAATTGCTCTCGCACCGCGAGATTGCCGACCGTCTCGGCATCGCCATCAGCACCGTCGAAAAACAACACGCGCGCGCCCTGCGGCTGCTTCGCGCGGCCTTGGAAAGGAAGCTAGATTCATGAACCGGTCCCCCCACGTCTCCGAATCGGACGCCGAGGAACAGGCAGCCCTCTGGGCCGCCCGGCTCGAGGGCTCCTCGCTAAACGCCGCCGACCGCGCCGCGCTCGATGCGTGGCTGGGCGGGGACGCCGCCCGCCGCGCTCTGCTGTCGCAGTACTGCCAGTTCTCCTCCGACCTCGACCAGCTTCTGCCGATGCTGGTGGCCACCGGCGCGATTGAAATCCCTCAGGCCGCGCCGGCTCGCAGGGGCTGGAACCCCTGGATGGCGGCGACCGCGGGGCTGCTTGCGGCCGCAGTCGCCGTCGCGGCGGTCTGGGTCGTCATTCCAAGGCAGCGGCCCGATTCCATCGCAACATCCGTCGCCCAGCGCAAGCAGTTCACCCTTGCCGACGGGACGCGGGTCGAGCTCAACGCCAACACCACCATGGTCATCGAGAACGGCCGGGCGGAGCGGCGGGTGCGCCTTGCCAACGGCGAGGCCTATTTCGTCGTGAGCAAGGACAAGGCGCGTCCGTTCATCGTGGAGACGCCGGCGGGGTCCGTGCGCGTGACGGGGACCATTTTCAACGTCCGCACCGAGGCGGCGACGGAGCTCGACGTGACGGTCGTCGAGGGATCGGTGCAGGTGCGCCCCGGCGAGATGAACGGCTCCCAGCCGTCCGGCCCGGTGGACATCGGCGCGGGCGACAGCCTGTCCGCCGGCAAGGCGGGCCTGTCCATCCGGGCGCTGTCCGCCGACTCGCTTGACGACGCGCTGGCCTGGAGGCGGGGGCAGATCGTCTTCGACGGCGTTCCGCTCGATGAGGCCCTTGCCCGGTACTCCCGCTACCACGGGCGCCAGATCACGGCGACGGCTGCCGCGGGGGGCCTGCGCGTCAGCGGGCGGCACAGCCTCGACGACCTCGACGAATTCTTTGCGGAGCTCGAACAGTCGTTCCCGGTGCGCGTGGTGCCCGATCCGAGCGGCTCGGTTCGGGTGAGCCTGCGCACGGAGCGCGCGGGCCCCGGCCTTCGTTGACCAGCCGATATTCCCCAAACACCAGCGCAGTTACCGTAATCCTCCGCTTTCTGCTGTTGGGAATCTCAGGGATGATTCCCGCGGTGCTCCTGGCCGGGCCGGTCGAGTTCAACCTTCCGGCCCAGCCGGCCGACGGGGCGTTGATGGCTTTTTGCAAGCAGGCGAAGGTGGAGATGCTTTTCTCGTACGACGAGCTGCACAAGGCGACCTCCTCCGAGGTTGTCGGCAGCCTGGAGCCCGACGAGGCGCTTGAGCGCCTGCTCAAGGGCACGGGATTCGAGGCGCGGCGCAATGGCAGGGGCAGGTACGTGGTGACGCCGGTCGCGGAGCCGAAGGGGGAGATCAGGGGCCGGCTGCTCACCCCGGCGGGGACTTCGGCGCGGGGGGTCCATGTGGTGATACCGTCGATACGCGCGGGGATCCTGACCGACGTCAACGGCGCCTTCGACTTCCCGGCGCTGCCGCCCGGAACCTACCAGCTTTTCGCGGCCGGCCAGGGCTTCCAGACGCTTCAGATCGACGGCGTGCGGGTGGCCGCCGCCGGCCTGGTGAACCTCGAGACGCTGACGATGCAGACGGCCACCGACCCGGCGCGCCTCGAGCCCTTTGTCGTCGAGGGAAAGCCGGCGCGCTCGGGATTCATGGACGACAGCGGGCCGCCGCCCGCGCCGCGGGTGGCCATCGGCGACATCGACCAGGAGCGCAGCGAGAACGAGGCCCTCGACTACACCATCTTCACCCGCGACCAGATCGCTCGGAGCGGCGTGACCAACCTGAACGAGTTTCTCCGGTCCGAGCTCCTGCAGAGCGACGCGACGACGCTTCCCCCCGACCAGAACGGAAGCGTCAACAGCTTTGTCTCGGCGAGCAGCAATCTCAACCTCGGGGGCTTCACGGCCAGCCAGGATGCGACCATCGTGCTGGTCGACGGCCGGCGCCTCCCCGAGATCGTGACAGCGCTTCCCGGCGACCTCTCGACGCCGGTCGCGCCCCAGCCCGACGTGAATGTGATCCCGATCAACATGATCGAGCGGGTGGAGGTGCTTCCGGTGTCCGCGTCGGCCATCTACAGCGGCAGTCCCGTGGGCGGCGTCATCAACATCGTGCTGCGCCCGGACGTGAACACGACGGAATTGACGACCACGTACACCAACGCGCTGGGAAAGTTCGACGCGCCGCAATCGACGTCGGCGCTCCTCCATGGCGAGACCCTGCTCGGCGGGAAGCTCCGTGTGAGGTTCAACGCCACCTTCACGCAGGTGACGCCGCCCACGGAGTCGAACCTGGGCTATATCCGGGCGAACCTCCTGGCGCACCCCGAGCCGGAGGACCAGCTCTACCGGGCGACCCCGAACGTCAGCAGCGCGGATGCCTCGCCCCTTTTCGGGCCGGGGACCCCCTCCACGACGTCGGTGGCGGTCGGCGCGGACGGCACCGGGGGGCTTGCCGCCTTCGCGGACCGCCAGGGCGTCCAGAGCCTCGCGCTTTACCAGCCGCCCGGCGGGGGGCTCGCCGACACGCCCAACAGCCTCGACTATCCCTACGGCAGGAAGGAGCAGAGCATCTCGCTGTTTGGATCCGCGATCTACGACGTGTTCCCCTGGCTCCAGGTGGGCATCGACGCCATGGCGGGCAGGATGGTGAACAACACCGGCTACAGCGTGTTCGAGGGCAACCTGGTCCTTCCCGCGAACTCCCCCTTCAATCCCTTCAACCAGGCCGTGGACGTCACGCTCAACGAGACCGCGCCGCGGCTCGGCGAGGATTACGACGAGGCGCACGTCGACTACTACTCGGCCGTGTTCGGCATGCTCTTCAAGATGCGGGACAGCTGGCAGGCGTCGCTGGACGCCCAGTACGGCCTGAGCATCACGCGCTATCGCGGCCTGGAAGGGGTGGACAACAGCCGATGGCAGCAGCTGGTGGCCGAGGGAATCTACAATCCCCTGCGGGACACGCAGGCGTTCGGGCCGCCGCAGCAGTTCTACGACCAGGCGCTGATCTTCTACGGAACCGAGGGAAGCTTCGTCACGCTGGGCGACTACGACACCTTCGACTCGTCGCTGCGGATCACGAATGCATCGCTGCGCCTGCCGACCGGCAGCGCCACGCTGATCTTCGGGGGCGACTTCCGGTTCGCGCGGCTGGCGAACTACGTCAACGAACTGACCTACGGCGACGGCTCGCTCGTGGCGCCTCCCGACACCTGGGTGGGGCGCTCGCTCCAGCGTATTAGCGCCTTCGGGGAGCTCCAGTCGCCGCTGCTTCCGACGCGGTGGCTCCCGAAGTGGATAAAAGGCGTCGAGACGGACCTTGCCGCGCGCTACACGGCATCCGACATCGCCCACGAGGCCAATCTCGCCCCCACCGGCGCGCTGAAGGTCGACTTGGAGGGAGGCCTTTCGCTTCGCGCGACCTACGCCACCTCCAACCGGTTTCCCCCGCCGGTCTTCAGCAGCCTCGAGGTGCCTTCGACAATAAGCCCGGGAGGGGCGGGGGCGGTGGCCACCGACAACATATTCGACCCGGTTCGCCAGCAGAGCTACGACATACAGGCCAGCAACGCGATCAACTCCGACCTGGTGCCGGAGGCGGCCGTAACCCAGACGGCGGGCATGATCTACCAGCGAGGCAGCATTCACCGCTTCCGCCTGTCCGTCGACTTCGTGGACACGGTGACATCGGGGGAGGAGAGCTATCTGGATGCCCAGCAGGTCGTGGATCTGGAAGACCTCTTTCCCCAGCGGATCATCCGCGCGCCGCTTGCGCCGGGCGACACCCACAGCGAGGGGATGATCACGTCGGTCCTGACCGGCACGTTCAACACCGCGTGGCGCCACTCGGAGAACTGGAACACCTCCCTCGACTACGCATGGACGGAGTGCATCGGAGGCGTGCTCGAGGCGTATTGCCGGTGGGTCTACTACCAGAGCTACGAGCTGCAGGAGCTTCCCAATTCGCCGCCGGTGGACGAGCTGCGCAACCCCGACGGGTCGACCCCGGGCCTGCTCAGGCAGCGCATGAACTTTGGCGCCAACTGGTCCAACCATGGGTTCGGCTTCGGCCTGGACGGGCACTACTTCCACTCGCGGATCCTGCCGGAGGTCGAATGGCCCAGCCAGGGCAGCGACCAGGTCAATCCCTACTGGCAGTTTGACGGGTTCGTGCAGAGCGACCTGGGCCGATGGCTGCCGTGGAAGAGCACCCGCTACAGCATCCGCGGCCAGATTCGCGTCGACAACCTTTTCGACGCCGGTCCGCCCAAGTATGCCGACGATCCGTCGGGCGCCGGGGTCCAGTCGTACGGCGACTGGCGCGGCCGAGTCTATTCGCTCTCGGTGACGCTCACGTTTTGATCGGGCCGGGCGCATTCCGATAGCGGGTTTGATCCGCAGGGTTGTCGTACCGGGTAGCCTCCCTCAGCTCAGTTGAACCGGGGCCGGAAACCCACCAACCCTTTGGAACGTCAATCATCCATGGCCGGAACCGAAACCTTCAAGCGGCCTTGCGCCTCATGGGGGCATAAGCTCATGGCTGGCGCAAGGATAGGCTCTGACAATCAGTTGCAAATATTCGAAAACGCCTGCAGAACAATGCGGCGCAAAGGGGGTCAATGACCCCCACCTGCCCTATGAGCCAAGTGACCGACTGCAACATGGGATCCGGGCATATTGCCCCGGTGCCCGCGAAGGCATTCACGCCCGAGGACGACGCGCGCCTCTGCGACGCCCTCAAGAGATGCTCCCCCTCGACCCGCGAGGCGGCGCGCGAGTTCCGGAAGACCGGCAGCCCCGCGTTTGTCCCCGCGATCGTGAACGGGCTCATCGAGCACTACGTGGAACCCGACGCTCGGGCCAAGCTTACCCGTGCCGATGACGGCCTCCGGCTGATCGAGGACCTGGCCATAGATTCGCTCACCATGCTCGAAATCGTGTTCGTCGCGGAGGACGTCCTCCAGATCTCGATCGACAATGATGAGCTGCGCCCTTTCCGCACCGTCGGCGACATCAAGGCCTTCCTCGCGGCAAAGCTGGGCCGGGTGTATCCGCCGGGCCTGACGCTCACATCCGGAAGCCCGGGTTAAGGGGGGCGCCGCCGGCCGGTACCATGGCCCGGTACCGATAATCCATGGTGCGCCAACCGGTTGGGTTAGCAGCTGCCCGCGGCCGCGCAGCGGATTTCCGCTGACAGCGCATCGGGAAGGGCAATGATGGCGCTGAACTGTTTGTTCTCCAGCACCATCCGATTGAAAAGCAGGTTGCTACGCCGATGGCTCTTCCTCGGCCTCCTGTGCGCAGGCGGCATCGGCGGCGTTTGGGCGGATGAGCCGCGGGTCATCGTCTTTGGCACCCTCCATCGGATAATTCCCAAGGGGGCGCCGATCACGGAGCTGGACCAGGACGCCTATTCGCAGGATCTGATCGCAATCGTGGCGAAGGCGGCAGGCCTGAAGGCGAGGATTGTCGAGAAGGACTCCTGGAACGAGCTCGTCGCGGCCCTGGCGAACGGCGAGATCGACGTGATCCCCATGGTGGCGCGCATCCCCGAGCGCTCGGGCTCGCTGCTTTTCTCCGTTCCCCACGTTCACGGGGCACTCGTCGCCGTGACCAGGTCCGACGAGACGCCGCCGGTCACGGTCACCGACTTGAACGGCAAGTCCATCGCGCTCGCCGCGGACACGCTCCAGTACACGTACGCGAAGAAAAGGGGCTGGCTGGGCAACGCGCTGGTCCTGAACTCGGGAAACAACGGGATGGAGCTGGAGGCGGTCGCGGACGGGACGGCGGACGTCGCGATCCTGACCGAGTATTCCGCGATAAGCATGATCGACCGGCTCGGCCTGAAGAAGCGCCTGAGGATCGCGATGACGCTCCCGGACTCGCTGACAGAATTCTGCATGGTGGTGCGGCCGACCGACGGCGA
>PLKS01000212.1 GCA_003140665.1 Opitutaceae bacterium | reverse complement strand
GGATGGTGCCGCTGGCCTGATCAACCTGATTGTTGACCAAAGCCAACTTACCTTGGGAAAGTATCTTGGTTCCATCCGAACTCAATGCGGTTACCGGGACCGTTCCCGACACGAGGGCGTTGTTGATGGCCGGCACTTCTTCCTCTGGCGCGGTGAACACTACCGAGATCGGCTGTAGTTTCACGATCGTCACGATGCCATTGCTATCGGTGGCGTGCACGATGTTGCCGGGATCGATCAGGCGAAAGCCCACTTTGCCGGTCAGCGGAGAGCGAATGGCTGTGTAGCTCACCTGCGTCTGCGTGTTGTCGATCGCCGCCTGATCGCCCTGAATTTGCGCCATCAGTTGTTGCACCGTCGCTTGTTGGGTATCGAATTGCTGGCGTGACGCGAATTCCTGACTGGCTAGCGCACCATACCGCGCGAGATTGAGTTGCGCGTCTTTCAGACTCGCCTCGTCCTGCGCTTTCTTCGCGATGGCCTGGTCAAGCGCGGCCTGGTACGGCCGAGGGTCGATCTGGACCAGCAGCGCGCCCTCCTCGACCATCTGGCCTTGTTTGAAATCGACCTTGGTTACCTCGCCATCGACGCGGCTGCGGACAGTGACTGTGTCATAGGGCTGCACGGTGCCGAGACCATTCAAGTACACCGGGAAATCCGCCGTGCGCACCTGGGCCACGGAGACCGGAACGCGCTGGGGCGGCTGTTTCGCCGCCGATTTTGCCGCATCGTGGAGGTGACGCCACCCGGCGAGGCAGCCCGCCGTGATCACGATCAAGGCGGCGGCGAGATACCATCCGCGACGTGGCTTGGAGGTGGGGTGTTCGCTCAAGGGCATCTCCCATGACAACCCGGCAAATCCGCTTTCCAACGAGCCGGATGTTCGAAAGGTTCCCCGCCGTCCTTACCCGACCACTCNNCGCCGCGCCGCCAAGTACCAGCATCGGGTGCACTTTGGTGGTCAGCAGCAACACGGTGACCCCGGCGGTCAGCAAACCCAAACTCAGGTCCAGCGTCGTTGCCTTGATCAACAACGCGGCGCTGGACAGTAGCAAGCCGGCGGTTACCGGCAACAGTCCCTTCTGGACGGCCTTGCGCCACGGCGCGTCGCGAAAGCGGTACCATACACCAGCGACCAGAAATGTCAGCACCGACGACGGCGCCACCACGCAAACGATTGTCAGGATCGCTCCGCCGAGGCCCGCGACGTGCCATCCGATCAGGCTGACCACCATCATGTTTGGTCCAGGCGCGGCCTGCGCCAGAGCGAACAGAGCCGCGAAAGTGTGCGCGTCCATCATGTGGTTCTGCTCGACCACCTGACGCTGCATCTCGGGCAGGATGGTGTTGGCGCCGCCAAACGCCAGCAGGGACATTTGCAGGAAGAGGAGAGAAAGGCGGACGAGAGGGTCGTTCACGTGCCGACGATCCTGTTTTGACCCGTACCCATTATCCCGTCATGGCCCGTNNGTTTTATCCGGGCCATGACGGGGATGCGCTGTGGAAGTCAGGTCGTTCATTTTTCAAATCGCCAAAGTGCCAGGATCGACACAGCCGCCAGCACCGGCATCGCCAGCGGCAACGGCAGTCGCAGCACCGCGATCGCGACAAACGTTGCCACCGTGATCGCCATCGCCAGCCAACGTCCTCGCAACGGTGCCGCGATTTTCAGCGACGCGGTCAGCACGAACGCCGAGGCGGCGGCGGCCAGCCCGGCGAAAGCGCGGCGCACGACCGGCTGCTCGGCGAACTGGTCATACATCGCGCCCAGACCGATCACGATCGCCACTGGCGCCAGCATCAAACCCAACAGCGCGGCGACCGCCCCGGGCGCGCCACGAAACCGAGCGCCGACCGCGACCGAAACGTTGATGATATTGCCGCCTGGCAGGAACTGGCACAGGCCGAGGATTTCAGCGAACTCGGTGGCGGTCAGCCACTGGCGTTCCTCAACCATCGTGCGGCGCGCCCAGGGGAGAACGCCGCCGAACCCACGAACGCCTACCATGAAGAAGCCGGTAAAAATCCCGGCAATCCCTGGTCCAGATTTCTGGGTGGAAATTTCGGCGTACGGCGGGTCGGCCATGCGAGGACCGTCAGCCGGCCTCGATACGGATTAGCGTTGGCTCTTCCATCACCGTGTCAAGCGAGGAAATGCGGGCCACGGCCTCGCGCATGGCGCTTTCTTTCGTTTCATGTGTCACCAGCACCACGGGCACCGCTTCGCCTGGGCTGCGTCCTCGTTGAAGCATCGATTCGAGGGAGATGCCGTGGTCGCGCAACGCCGCCGTGACGTCGGCGATGACGCCGGGCCGGTCCACCACCATCAGCCGAATGTAGTAGGGACCGAAATGCGCGCTCATGGGCACCGACGGCGCGCCGGACAGAGCGTCAGCGGCGGCACCCCAGACCGGCGTCCAACGATTCCGCGCCAGGTCGATCAGGTCCGCGACCACCGCCGAGGCGGTTGGTCCGGCACCGGCACCGCGGCCTTCCAGCATCACGCGGCCGACGAAGTCACCCTCCGCCACGACGGCGTTGAACACGCCATCGACGCGGGCGATCGGTGCCGAGTGTGGGACCATGCAGGGATGGACGCGGGTCTCGATCCCGGCTTCGGTATGGCTGGCGATGCCGAGCAGTTTGATGCGGTAGCCGAGTTCGGTGGCGAAGGCGATGTCCAGCGCCGAGACGCGGCGGATGCCTTCCACATAGACCGCGTCGAACGCCACTGGGCGGCCGAACGCCAGCGCGGCGAGGATCGCCAGTTTGTGCGCGGCGTCGATGCCATCGATGTCGAACGACGGATCGGCTTCGGCGTAACCCAGCTTCTGCGCGTCGGCGAGGACTTCGGCGAACTCACGTCCGCGCTCCCGCATCTGGGTCAGGATGTAATTGCAGGTGCCGTTCAGGATGCCGTAGATGCGCGGAAACCGGTTGGCGACGAGCCCCTCGCGCACGGCCTTGATGAGGGGAATCCCGCCGGCGACGCTGGCCTCGAACAGGAAATGGCCGCCATGGCGGCGCGCGGCGGCGAAGATCTCCGCGCCGTGGGCGCAGATAAGGGCCTTGTTGGCCGAGACGACGATCTTTCCGCGCGCGAGGGCGGCGAGCGTGACCTCCCTGGCGATCCCCGTGCCGCCGATGAGCTCGCAGACGATCTGGATGGCGGGATCGGTCGCGACCGCCATCGCGTCGCCGGTCAGCTTCGAGGGCGGCACGCTGACCCCGCGGGCCCTGGACGGGTTTCGGACGGCCGCCCGGCGAAGGACGATCCTGGCGCCCAGGCGCGACTCAAGCTCGGGGCGCATCCGCCCAAAGTGCTTCCAGACGCCCTGGCCGACCGTCCCAAGCCCGCACAGCCCTATGCCGATGGTGCGCGCCGCGGTCATGGGGTGGCCGGCGGCGGCCCGTCGGGCTTCTTGCGGTCAAATCGCTTCTCCGTCCCGGTCAGCAGGCGGCGGACGTTGGCCCGGTGGCGCACGACGACGAAGAGGGCGATCAGCACCGTCACCCAGAGCGCGATCCGCCCGCGGCCGAACAGGAGCGCCAGCGCGGGCAGGCTCAGGGCCGCAAGGATGGAGGCCAGGGACACGTAGCGGGTCGCGTAGAAGACGGCCACCCAGATTGCGCCGGAGATGACCGCGACCTGGGGCATGAGCACGAGGAGCCCCCCCGCGGCGGTCGCGACGCCCTTGCCGCCCCGGAAGCGGGTGAAGCACGAGAACGAATGGCCGATGAGGGCGAAGGCGAGCCCCGTGTAGGCCATCACGCCCGCGAGCCTGGATGCCTCGAGGAGGCTGGCAAAGACGGACGGGGCCGCGGCGCCCGGCGGCGGCCCATTCGTGCGGATGACGTAGAGCACCGCCAATATTGGCAGGCCCGCCGCCAGGGCCCCCTTCAGCATGTCGAGGACAAACACCGTGTTTCCCGGCCCCTTGCCGAGCACCCTGCGGACATTGGTCGCTCCCGGGCTCCGGCTGCCGACCTCGAAGATGTTCACCCCGCGCGAGCGCGCCACCAGGTATCCAAAGGGGAGCGAGCCGAGCAGGTACCCGGAAACAGCCGATGCCGAGAGGGGCACGAGCATCTCACGCAGTTCCGCGGCGCTTGGCATAGGGGGTTACAGCTGGACGAACTTCGCCAGCCGGATGGCCTTGTGGCCCTTGAGCTCCCGGCGCGCCGTCTCGCTCGGCTCGCTGTCCAGGTTGATCACCATGAGCGCGGTCTGGCCCGCCTCCTGGCGGCTGAGCGACATGTTGGCGATGTTGACGCCGTCCCCGCCGAGGAGCGTCCCCACGTAGCCGATCATGCCCGGCTCGTCGCTGTTCTCGATGATCAGGAGCTTGCCCGTGGCCGCGACCTCGACGCCGCGCCCGTTGATGGAGACGACGCGCGGGCTGCTCGCCTTGCCGATGAGGGTTCCGGCCACGTTGCGGGCGATGCCGTCCTCCCCGATCGCCTCGACCTGGATCAGCTCGTTGTAGTCGGACTCTCCGGTCGACTTGACGACCTCGCACCGGACGCCCAGCTGCTCGAGCAGGAAGGGGGCGTTGACGAAGTTGACGCTGTCCCCGCTGATCCGACGCAGCCACCCGCGCAGGATCCCGCGGGTGATCGCGTTCGCGTCGAGCTCGACGATCTTTCCCCAGTAGGAGATCCTGAGCATCCCGATCTGCTCCGGGGAGATCTGCTGAAGCAGCGTCCCCAGCTTGGCACCGAGGTCGAGGTACGGCTTGAGCACCTTGAGGGTGGCGGCGTCAAGGGTCGGCATGTTGACGGCGTTGCGGATGACGCCTCCGTTGAGAACGTCGGCGATCTGCTCGGCCACCTCGACGCCCACGGCGTCCTGGGCCTCCGCCGTCGACGCGCCGAGATGGGGCGTCAGCGTCACGTTCGGAAGGCTCCTGAGCTCGCTTGCCGCGGCCAGGGGCTCGTCCTCGTACACGTCGAGTCCCGCGGCGGCCACCTGCCCCGTCTTGAGCGCGGCGATGAGCGCCGTCTCCTTGATGATGCCGCCCCGCGCGCAGTTGAAGATCCGGACCCCGCGCCTGCACTTGGCGAGGGCCGCCTCGTCGACCATGTAGCGGGTGTCATCCGTCAGCGGCATGTGGACGGTGATGTAGTCGGACTGCGCCAGGAGCTCGTCCAGCGACACGGAGTCGATCTGCATCCCCTTGGCGCGGCTCGGCGCCAGGTAGGGGTCGAAGGCCACGACCCGCATGCCGAACGCCTGCGCCCGCCGCGCGACCTCGCTCCCTATGCGGCCGAGGCCGATGATCCCCAGGGTCTTCCTGAAGAGCTCGATGCCGGAGAACGTCTTTCTGTCCCACTTGCCGTCGCGCATGGAGGCGGCGGCCTGGGGCACGGGGCGCGCCCCGCACAGCAGGTGGGTGAAGGTGAGCTCGGCGGTGGCGATCGTGTTGCCCGACGGCGTGTTCATGACGATCACGCCGCGCTCGGTCGCCGCGTCGACGTCGACATTGTCCACGCCGACGCCCGCCCTTCCCACCACCTTGAGAAGCGGCGCGGCAGCCATGACCTCGGCGGTGATCCGGGTTTCCGAGCGCACGGCGATGGCGTGCACGTCCTTCACCAGCTCGAGGAGCTTCGCCGGCGAGGAGCCGTATGCCTCAATGACCTCGAGGCCCGGCTGCGCGCGAAGCCAGGCGACCCCCTTCGTTGATATCTTGTCTGCGACGAGTACTTTCATTGGGCAAAATGCGTGTGATCGAAATCCCCTGCGCCGCGCCTAGCAAGGAAAAGCGGCGCCGCGGCCCCATATGAATCGGATGCCCATCGTGTTGGCCCCTCCGGGCACCTGCGCGGCAGGCCTCTGCGGCCAGCCGGCCACGCCCCCGCCGCGTCCAAACCGGGCGCCGTGCCGCCCTTTCCGGCCCCTCAGCGAAGGTGGGCCCAGAGGAACCCGTAGGTGCGCGCCAGGCGCGTGGCGAGCTGCTCGTTGGTGACGCTGCCGTGATGGCCGCCCTCGGTGTTCTCATAGAAGTCCACGCGGTAGCCCATCGCCTCCATCTTGGCGGCCATCTTGCGGGCGTGGCCCGGGTGCACGCGATCATCGCGGGTCGTGCCATAGAACATCACCGGGGGCAGCGTCATGCCCGGCCGCAGCCTTTGATACGGCGAATATTCCCGGATATAGGCCCATTCGGCCGGGATGTCAGGGTCGCCGTACTCGCCCATCCAGCTCGCCCCCGCCAGCAGACGGCTGTAGCGCCGCATGTCGAGGAGCGGGTTTCCGCACACCACGGCCCCGTAAAGCTCGGGATGGCGCAGCATCAGCGAGGCGACCAGCAGGCCGCCGTTGCTGCGCCCCTCGATCCCAAGGTGGGCGGGCGACGTGACGTCCCGCTCAAAAAGGTCCCGGACGACCGCCTCGAAATCCTCGAACGCCCTGTGATGGTTCTCCTTGGTCGCCGCCAGGTGCCAGGAGGGCCCGAATTCGCCGCCGCCGCGGATGTTGGCCAGCACGAATACCCCGCCGCGCTCCAGCCAGAGCTTGCCGTAGGCCCCGTACAGGTCCTCGTAGGAGCCCGAGTAGGCGGGCGTCAGAGCGATCTCGAAGCCGCCGTAGGAAAACATCCACACGGGCGCCGTTCCGTCCCGCTTACGGCCCCTTTCCGCGACGATGAAATAGGGCACCTTTGTCCCGTCCGCCGAGGCCGCCCAGTGCTGCTCCGTCGCGAAGCGATCCCCGTCGAATGCGGGCGACTGCGCCTTGAGCTTCTGCGGCTGGTCGCTGCCGGCGGCAAGGTGGTAGAGCGTAGGCGGCGCGGTGAACGACTCAAACTGAACGAACGCCTCGCCGGTGTCGGGCTCGGCGCTCATGATCGTCAGCGCGCCGTTGTCCGGGAAGGCAATCGGCACCCTGGCCCATCCTTCCCTGCCGGCCACGAAGCGCTGGAAGCGGCCGCGCACGTTGTCGAGCGTGGCGACGTATATCCCCGCGGACGTCACGCCAACCTTTTCCACGACCTCGTGGGCGCCCGGCGCGAGGAGCAGCTCCACGCCCCCCGTGCCGCCGCGCAGGGCCGCAGGGTCGGCCAGCACCAGCGAACCGGCCCTATAGTCTGCGCCGGCGAAGATCCAGTCGGCCTTCAGCCAGATGACGAGCCTCCCGCGAAAGGCGTCCACGACGATCGCGGTCGGCGGCAGGTCGAGCGCGGGAAGCCTGCCGTCGAGGATCTGGAAGAACCGTGATGTCCATGTGGTCAGCTTCTCCGTGAGAATGTCGATGTCTCCCCCGCCGCTGCGCAGCCGCGTCGCCGACGCTCCAACCGAGGCCGCATCGCACCCGTACAGCGTGGTGGCGGCGGCCAGCGGCGTGCCTCGCGACCACCGCTTGGCGAAGCGCGGATAGCCCGACGACGTCAGCGATTCCGGCCCGAAATCGGTCGCGATGTAGAGCGTGTCGGCATCGCGCCAGGCAACCTGCGACTTCGCCGCCGGCACGACGAATCCCCCCTCGACAAAGGCGAGTTTCCCGGCGTCGAACTCGCGGATCTCGGCCGCGTCGCCGCCCCCCGGCGACAGCCTGATGAGGCAGAGCCGGTTCTCCGGCGGCAGCCAGACGGCGCCGCCAAACGTCCACGGCTTGCCTTCCGCCTTCGCGAGGGCGTCGACATCCAGCACGGATTCCCAGTGGACGGGCTCCCGGCTGAACTCCGCCAGCGTCGCCCGCCGGAAAATCCCGCGCGGGTGGTCGCGGTCCTTCCAGAGATTGTAGAGGTACCCTCCCCGCTGCGTGACCTCGGGGATCCGCGTGGAGGAATCGAGCACCGCCAGGGCGTCCCGGTAGAGGGCGTCATATCCGGGACCGGCGAGCCGCGCTGCCGTCGCCTCGTCCTGCTGCCGTACCCATTCCAGCGCGCGGGGGCTTTCGATGTCCTCGAGCCACAGGTAGGGGTCCGCCTCGGCCGCCGGCTGCTCGGCTGGCGCACCCCGGCCGATGGAAGGCGAGCCGGTCCCGATCGAAAGGAGCAGGGCCGCGAGGATGCCGGACGGGAGTCGTTTTCTCATCGCCGGGCGCACATCGTGAATAATCTCCGCAATGTGGAACGATTCATGGTACGGAGTGTCCGCGATTCCATGTGAAGTCCAAGCCCGAATCGATTGCGGGAGGGCGCGACCTGCGGTTTGACACGCTGCGGGGGCTGTTCCTCATCTGCATGACGGTCAATCACCTCCCGACCGAGATTCGCACGGTGACCGACCAATCGCTCGGGCTCTTCTCCGCGGCCGAGGGCTTCGTGTTCCTCTCGGGCCTGGTCTGCGGGTGGGTCTACACCCGAAAGTTGAGGAACGGCGGACCGCACGGCCTTTGGAATGCCGCGCTGAACCGTGCAAAATCCATCTACACGTGGCACATCGCGTCGTTCGTCGGGGCGCTGATCTGCGTCCTGCTGACGGAGTACGCCTGCGGCTACTGCGCGCAGAGCGCCCCAAGGCTTTTCTTCGAGCACCCTCTCGAGTCGCTCGGGCTGGGGGCCGCGCTCCTCTATCAGCCCGGCCTCCTCGATCTCCTGCCGATGTACTGCGTGTTCGTTCTTCTCCTGCCGATCGTGATAAGCGGCCTCGAGTCCGGGAGGCGATGGCTGGTGCTGTCCGTCAGCGCGGCCGTCTGGCTCGCGGCCCAGGCGGCGCCCGCGGTGGACGGCGCCCCCATCTATCCGATCAACACGGGCTCCTTCAACCTGCTCGCCTGGCAGCTCCTGTTCGTGGCAGGCCTTGCGATAGGCCACGCGCGCGCGAGCGGCCAGCCGCAGGTCTCGCGGCCGAACCGCTGGGTGATGGCCGCGATGGCGGCCCTCGCCGTGTATGGGTTCGGGTTGCGCCAGTTCCAGTGGCCATCCCCCTGGCCCGACCCCATGTTCGGCGTCCTTCTCAACAAGCCCGCGCTCGGGCTGCTCCGCCTGGCCGACTTCGGGGCCGTCGCCTACCTGGTGGCGATCCTCGGCGATCGGTTCCCCGCGGCGCTGGAGGCCAGGCCGCTGGAATTCCTCGGAAGGCATTCGCTCGTCGTGGTCGCGACCCAGAGCGTCGCCGTCATGGCCCTGCTGCAGTATCCTTCGCTGTTTGCGACCCCGACCAGCCGGACCCTTGTCGCGCTGGGGACGGTCGCGCTGGTCTTCGCCGCCGCGGCGGCGCGCCAGGGCGTTGTCCTGCGGCGCGCGCAGGCGGCCCGTCCCCCGGCCACTCCGGTCTCGCCAGCCGCTGGACACCGCCTTAGTCCGTCCGGATGACGCAAACGCGGCTTGGGGAGCAGGTGGGGTTCATCCTGGAGGCCGACAAGCTGAAGGAGGTCTTTCGGCAGACGATCTGCACCCAGAGCCGCCGCCCCGAGAACGACGCCGAGCACTCCTGGCACCTCTGCCTTGCCGCGATCGTCCTGGCCGAGCATGCGAACGAGCCCCGCCTGGACGTGTTGCGGGTCCTCAAGATGCTCATCCTCCATGACCTGGTCGAGATCGACGCGGGCGACACGTTTGCCTACGACACCGCGAGGATGGCCGGCCAGCACGAGCGCGAGGCGCGCGCCGCGGACCGGATATTCGGCATGCTGCCGGCAGACCAGGCCGCCGAATTCAGGGCGCTCTGGGACGAGTTCGAGGACAGGCGGACGCCGGAGTCCCGGTTCGCCGCCGCCATCGACCGATATCAGCCGTGCCTGCTCAACTGCCACACCGGCGGGGCGGCCTGGAAGCGTCACGAGGTCACGGTCGACCGGGTGATCGCGCGCAACTCCCCCATCGCGGAGGGCTCGGCCGCGCTCTGGGACGAGGCCTTCCGGATGATCACGAAGGCCGCGGAATCAGGCGACCTGGATCCGGCGCCTTGAGCCTGCGGGGGGCCGTCGCGCGCCTCAGCTCAGGTCCCTGATCGAGCCGAACTCGGGGTCGAACAGGCGCCGGTAGGTGCGGACGATCGTGCCGTCGGTCAGGCCCGAGAGCCAGTCGCAGATCTGCCGGGCCTTGGCCCGCTGGCCCTTGGCGGCGTCGACGAGGGCCCCGACGGACGGCGGAAGGATCCGCACGACCCGCGGGCCCGGCTCGACGTAGTTTCGCCAGCATGAGTCCCACAGGTCGAACAGAACCTTCCGCGCCTTGTGCTCCATCTGCTGGAGCTGCGGGCTCTCGAAGATGATGTCGTTCGCGAGGCGCTTGTAGAACAGGGCCTGCTGCCGCGCGTCCGATGCGACCACCAGCTCAAACCGGTACCTGTGTGTCTTGCCCGCCATGAAATTGTCGCGCTCCCTGAGGCGGCACGCGGTGATGAAGGCCCCGATGCGGGCCGAGAAGATCCCCGCCAGGCGGTCGGCCCGGATGGCGCCCAGCAGCTCATCCAGGAGGCGCAGGCCCAGCGCGTCCCCGACCCTGCCGTCCGCCCACGCCTCGATCCGGTCGATCGTCAGGAAGCCCGCCTTCACCCCGTCCACGATGTCGTTAAGGGAATAGGCCGCGTCGTCGGCCCAGTCCATGATCTGGCACTCGATGCTCTTGAAGCGATTGAGCCTCTCGCCCGGGCCCAGGGCCCTCGGAGGCGCGGCGCCGCCGAACACGAACCCGCGCACGTCCTCCTGGGTGTCGTAAAGAAAGTGGTTGGCCGGCGGCGCCTTGAACTCGCCGTACAGCGTCTTGTACTTGAGGACCCCGTCCAGGAGCGCCCGGGTCGGCTGCATCCCGCGCACGCCCTGGCTGTCCTGGTACATCGTCTCCACGAGGAGGTGGACGGTCTGCGCGTTGCCCTCGAACCCTCCCCGGCGCGCCATGAGCTCCTGCAGCGTCCGCTCGCCGGAATGCCCGAAGGGCGGATGCCCCATGTCGTGGGCCAGGCAGACCGCCTCGACCAGGTCCGAGTCGATGAAGAAATCGTCCTTGAGCGGGCCCTTCGCGGTCCGCAGGAACTGGCAGATCGAGCGCCCGATCTGCGCAACCTCCATCGAGTGGGTGAGCCGTGTCCGGTAGAAGTCGTACTCCCCGGAAAGGAAGACCTGGGTCTTCGACTGGAGCTTCCGGAAGGCGTGCGCATGGATGATCCTGTCGCGGTCGATCTGGAAGGCGTTTCGGTAGTCCGTCTTGCGGGCGCCGCCGAGGGTCTCGCTGTCGAAGGCTCGGTAGAATCGGTTGGTCATCGGGCGTGCGGCACCAAGAGCACAGTCCCGGCCCGCATGACGCAATACTTGACCGAGCGCGGAGGACGGTCGGTTCGGGGTTGTTAAGCGCGAAGGGAGGGGCAACACTTTCCCCAACCCAATGAGACAGCTGACGATGAAGGCCCTTTCGAAGCTCAGGCCCGGCCCCGGCCTTGACCTCACCGAGGTCCCGGTGCCCGTTCCGGGCCCCAACGACGTGCTCATCCGGGTCAAGAAGACGTCGATCTGCGGCACCGACGTGCACATCTACAACTGGGACGACTGGGCGCAGAAGACGATCAAGACCCCCATGGTCATCGGGCACGAGTTTGTCGGCGTGATCGAGGAGGTGGGAGCCTCCGTGCAGCGGTTTCAGAAGGGCGACCTGGTCGACGGCGAAGGGCACATCGTCTGCGGCGTCTGCCGCAACTGCCTCGCCGG
>PLKS01000054.1 GCA_003140665.1 Opitutaceae bacterium | reverse complement strand
CGGCTGAAGGCGAGCGCCCTCACCTTCCCGTTGACCTTCTTGTCGTAGTCGCGCGGCTTGGGGCCGAACGCGACGCCGCCGCCGGACCACAGCGGCGAGCGGCTGGAGCCGGCGCGCGCGCGCCCGGTGCCCTTCTGGCGCCAGGGCTTGCGGCCGCCGCCGCTCACCTCGGCGCGGGTCTTCGTCGAGTGGGTGCCGAGGCGGTTGTTGGCGTTGATCGCGACGATGACCTCCTTGACGGCCTGGAGGCCCTTGTCGCCGTCGAACGTGGGCAGGCCCGCGAAGTCCTGCTCGCGGCTGGTCGTGCCATCTGGGCTGAAAACGGTGAATTTCATCGGGCTCCTGGGTCCTTGAGGGTTTAGGCCTTCGTCTGCTGGCCCTTGATCGCGAGGCGGACGAGAACGTCGTCGCCGTTCGCCCCCGGGATGGCCCCCTTGACGAGGAGGAGGTTCTTGTCGGCGATGATCTTCACGAGGCGCAGGTTCTGGACCGTGCGGCGCTCGCTGCCCATGTGCCCGGGCATCGCCTGGTTCTTCCAGGTCCGGCCGGGGGTCTGTCGCATGCCGATCGAGCCGATCCGGCGGTGGAACATCGAGCCGTGCGCGGCGGGGCCGCCGGCCACCCGGAAGCGCTTCACGACGCCCTGGAAGCCCTTGCCCTTCGTAATCCCGATGACGTCGACAAGCTGGCCCTCCTGGAACGCGGCGACGGTCACCACGTCCCCCACCTTGAGGGACGGCGTGGCCGGGAAGCGGACCTCGGAGAGGACGCGCGGGGCGTGGTCGACGCCGGCCTTCTTCGCGTGGGCGAGCTCGGCCTTGGTGCTGTTCTTCTCCTTCTTTCTGGAGAAGCCGATCTGGACGGCGTTGTAGCCGTCGGACTCGGCGGTCTTCACCTGCACCACGGCGCACGGGCCGGCTTCAACCACGGTGACCGGGACCAGGACGTTTTGGGCGTCGTAGACCTGGGTCATTCCGATTTTTTTTCCGAGAAGTGAGGATATCATGGGCTAAGCGGTAGGTGGAAGGATTCCGTTTGCGACCTACATTAGAGGGGCCCGGCGGCGCGCCTGGGGCGCACGCGGGCAACTGCTAACTGTGGACTTTAGACGTTGATGGTGATGTCGACGCCCGAGGGCAGGTTGAGCTTCTTGAGCTCGTCCACCGTCTGCGCGGTGGGTTCGATGATGTCGATGAGGCGCTTGTGGGTGCGCGTCTCGAACTGCTCCATCGACTTCTTGTCGACGTGCGGCGAGCGGTTGACCGAAAGCTTCTCGATCCGCGTCGGCAGCGGTATCGGGCCCGAGACGCGGGCGCCGGAGCGCTTCGCGGTCTCGACGATGTCCTGGGCCGACTGGTCGATCACGCGGTAGTCGAAGCCCTGGAGTTTGATGCGAATGCGTTGGCCTTTCATGGCGTAAAAAGAACGGGGTTAGGTGCGGGACGGACCCTTGGCGGTGGCCTCGACGATCTTCTGGAGGAGGTTGTCGGGAACCTTCTCGAAATGGGACGGCGTGACCGAGGCGCTGGCGCGCCCCTTGGAGAGGGAGCGGATGTCCGTCACGTAGCCGAAGAGCGTCTCGAGGGGCACCGTCGCCGCGATGATGCAGGCGCCGGCCTTGTTCTCCTGGCCGAGGATCACCCCGCGGCGGCGCAGGATGTCGCCGATCAGGTCGCCCTGGTACTCCTCGGGGGTCGTCACCTCGACGCCCATGATGGGCTCGAGGAGGATCGGCGTGGCCTTCTTCATCGCGTCCTTGAACGCGAAGATCCCGGCCATCTTGAACGCGAGCTCCGAGGAGTCGACCGCGTGGAACGAGCCGTCCGTGATGCGCACGATGACGTCGACGACCGGGTGGCCCGCGACGACGCCGTTGTTCGTGCCCTCCATGATCCCGTCGATCGTCGGCTTGATGAACTCCTTCGGGATGCTCCCGCCCACGGTCTCGTTGATGACCTCGATGCCCTTGCCCTTCACGTTCGGCTCGAGCTTGATCAGGACGTGGCCGTACTGGCCCTTTCCGCCCGACTGGCGGATGAACTTGCCCTCGCCCTCGGCGGAGGCCCTGACGGTCTCGCGGTAGGCGATCTGGGGCTTGCCGGAGGTGGCCTCGACCTTGAACTCGCGCTTCATCCGGTCGAGGATGATCTCGAGGTGGAGCTCGCCCATGCCGGAGAGGATGACCTGGCCCGTGTCCTGGTCGGTCTTGACCCGCAGGGTCGGGTCCTCGGCCACCAGGCGCTGGATCGCCGTGCCCATCTTCTCCTGGTCGGCCTTCGAATTGGGCTCGATCGACATCGAGATGACCGGCTCCGGGAAGGACGGCGGCTCGAGGCGGATGTCCAGGTCCTCGTCGCAGAGCGTGTCGCCCGTGATGACGTCCTTGACGCCCACGAGGGCGCAGATGTCGCCCGAGTACGCGACGTCGATGTCCTCGCGGTCGATGGCGCGCATGAGCCCAAGGCGCGACACCCGCTCGCTCCGCCGCGTGCGGGGATTGTAGAGCAGCATCCCCTTGTTCACCTTGCCCGTGTAGACCCGGTAGAAGACGAGCTTCCCGAAGTACGGGTCGGTCCAGAGCTTGAACACGAGGCCCGCGACCTTGCCCTTGTCGTCGACGGCGGCCTCGACGGTGTTCCCGTCGTCGTCCCTGCCCGTCATCGGGGGCACGTCGATCGGGCTCGGCAGGTAGTTGACCACGCAGTCGAGGATGCGCTGGACGCCCTTGTTCTTCAGGGCCGAGCCGGGGATCACGCCGAAGAACTTGAGCGAGATCGTGGCCTTGCGGATCGCGAGCATCAGCTGAAAGACGTCAATCTCGGCGCCATCGAGGTATTTCTCGGCGAGGTCGTCGTCGAAGTCCGAGACGGCCTCGATCAGCTTGTCGCGGTACACCTTCGCCTCGGACAGCATGTCGGCCGGGATCGGGACCGTCTTCGGCGTCAGCCCCATCGGGTCCTTCGTGTCGTCGAAGAAGTAGGCGATCATCTGCACGAGGTCGATCATGCCCGTGAAGTTCTCCTCGGCCCCGATGGGCAGGAAGAGCGCGTGCGCGTTGGCCTTGAGCTTGGCGCGGACGTCGTCGACCGACCGGTGGAAGTCGGCGCCGACGCGGTCCATCTTGTTGANNCGGCCGTGAAGTCGACGTGGCCAGGGGTATCAATGATATTGATACGCTGCTTGATGCCCTTCCACGGCCCGCACGAGGCGTTCCAGGCGCAGGAGATGGCCGCGGCCGTGATCGTGATCCCGCGCTCGCGCTCCTGCTCCATCCAGTCGGTGACNNGCGGCGATGCCGATGTTGCGCGTCCACTCGAGCGGGAACGGCCTGTTCGGGGAATTCTGCGGCGAGGTCTTCGCCTTGTCGGTGACGACGGTGATGGAAGGAGCGGCTACGGCGGACATGGGAACCTCTTCGTGGCTACCAGCGCAGATGGGCGAAGGCGCGGTTCGCCTGGGCCATCTTGTGGGTGTCTTCCTTCTTCTTCACCACCGAGCCCGTGTTGTTGTAGGCGTCGATGATCTCGGCCGCCAGGGCGTCGCGCATGGTGATGCCCTTGCGGGAGCCCGCGGCGTCGACGATCCAGCGGATCGCCAGGCTCTCCTGGCGCTCGAACGAAATCTCTATCGGGACCTGGTAGGTCGCGCCGCCCACGCGGCGGCTCTTGACCTCGAGCCTGGGGCGGGCGTTCTCGAGGGCGCCCAGCAGGAGGTCGACCGGGTCGCCCTTCTCCAGCTTCTCGGAGACCTTCTCGAAGGCCCCGTACACGATGCGCTGGGCAAGGTTCTTCTTGCCGCACTTCATGATCACGTTGACCAGGTGCGCGACAAGCGGGCTCTTGTACCGGATGTCGGGGACGACGTGGCGTTTCTCTGCTCTGTGGCGGCGTGACATGGTCTAGGTTCCTCTCCCGATCACTTCTTGGCTTCCTTCGGGCGCTTGACGCCGTACTTCGATCGGCTGCGGCGGCGCTTCTCGACGCCCGTCGCGTCCAGGGTTCCCCGGACGATGTGGTAGCGGACGCCGGGAAGATCCTTAACGCGGCCCCCGCGGACCAGGACGATCGAGTGCTCCTGCAGGTTGTGCCCCTCGTCGGGGATGTACGAGATGACCTCGTTGCCGTTCGTGAGCCTGACCTTCGCGACCTTCCGGATGGCCGAGTTCGGCTTCTTCGGCGTCCGGGTCATGACCTGCACGCAGACGCCGCGGCGGAAGGGATTGCCCTCCAAAGCCGGGGATTTCGACTTGATGCGCACCTTCCGGCGGCCCTTGCGTACGAGTTGGTTGATGGTCGGCATGCGGGAACTTCTGAGAGTGGTGGGAGAGTGGGAAAAGAGGTTGAAGCTACTCTGCGCCAAAATGTCGGCAAGAACTTTTTGACGAAAAGGCATCTATGATCGCGAAATCCGCGTTTCGGGCGCGGCTCGCGAGGAGGTGCACAGACCGGCGGGAACCGCCTGTGCGTATGGACTGAATAAAAGGGTGATCAAAATCCCGCCTGCGGAGGGCAAACACAAGAAAAAACGCCCGGCCTTGAGGGCCGGGCGTTAAACCGCACGGAGCTAGGCTCAACATGCGGTTTTTGGCGGGAGGAAGTGTAAACGTGCCAGCGTTGCACCCGCTTGCAAGTGCAATGTGAGACCGACGGGAACTCGGGCCTGCGTCAGCCTGCGCTCGCCTCCACCGGCTTGGACTCGTCGATCAGCTCGGTGCCAAAGGGAAGGCTGATCTTGAGGTGCCTGTACTGCGGCAGGCCCGTGCCCGCCGGTATCAGGTGGCCCATGATCACGTTCTCCTTGAAGCCCTTGAGCAGGTCGACCTTGCCAAGGGTCGAGGCGTCCGTGAGGACGCGCGTCGTCTCCTGGAAGGAGGCGGCCGACAGCCACGAATCGGTGGCCAGCGACGCCTTGGTGATCCCCATGAGCTCGGGACGGC
>PLKS01000041.1:1868-9395 GCA_003140665.1 Opitutaceae bacterium | reverse complement strand
TAATGGCCATGAAAAGTAATCCGTTAGATGGGGGCGATTCCCGCCCCGCCAACCCAAAGTCAGAACCCCTCCCCGCCATGCTACTTTGCCGAAGAATCATCGTCACAGCCACCCTCCTCTCCATCTCCGCCAGCGCCTCCGTCGGGCTCCGGGCCCAGACGGGCGGCAATCACCCTTCCTCAGGCGTCTATTCCGAGGTCAATCCCTCCACCTGGGGCACCGCCGCCTGGCCGCGCGGCGCCACATTCACCACCGGTGCGGGTGGCACCCTTGAGGTTGGGGTCTATTCCGCCAACGCCACCAACGTCGTCCTCGAGATCTACATGTCCGACACCGGAGCGGACGCCACCTACGACTACACCATGACGAAGGGGACCGACAACGTGTGGCGGGCTGCGGTGGCCAAGGTGCCCAACCTCACCCTCTACGCCTTCCGCGCGTGGGGCCCGAATTGGCCCTTCAGCGGCACATGGACGCGCGGAAACTCGGACAACGGCTACAATAGCGACTGCGACTCCTCGGGAAACCGCTTCAATCCGAACAAGGTCCTCTATGATCCCTACGCCCGCGAGATGTCCCACAACCTGGTCACGCAGGCCCTGATTTCCGCCGGCGAGGGATACGGGATGTTTCTTTCAGGCGGCGGCTCGGGGGAGACCTATAGCGGTCCCAGCACCGGCAACATCGCGATCAACCAGAGGGATGTCGACTCGGGACACTGGGCCCCCAAGTCGGTGGCCTTGGTCGACACGACGTCCACCGGGACAAAGCCCAAGCTCAACCAGGCGAACGCGATCATCTACGAAGCGCACCTCAAGGGACTCACCGCCCACCCGTCCAGCGTTAGCCTCAAGACGCTGCTGAGCCCCTACTCGGGTTTCCAGGATGCGGCCAATGTGCCGAGCAGCCTGCTGGGTACCTACGCCGGCGCCGCCTACATGGCGGGCTACCTCAAGGATCTCGGCGTCAACACCGTCGAGTTCCTGCCGATCCAGGAGACCAACAACGCGGACAATTCCGTCACGGGACCGGCCCCGAGCGGCGGAGGATACTGGTGCTACTGGACCTATGGGTTCTTCGCCCCGGACCGCCGCTACGCCAGCAACCAGGCCTTTGGCGGTCCCACGGCCGAA
Organism: Opitutaceae bacterium; assembly: GCA_003140665.1. GTDB lineage: Bacteria > Verrucomicrobiota > Verrucomicrobiia > Opitutales > Opitutaceae > Palsa-1447. Next base: position 8,262 of record PLKS01000041.1, on the reverse strand, counting down.
TTCAAGAAAATGGTGGCCGCCTTTCACAGTGCGGGGATCGAGGTGTACCTGGATGTGGTCTATAACCACTTTGGCGAAGGGGGAACCCAGGACGCCTCCTACAATGAGGCCGAGATCGACTGCTTCCGCGGCCTGGACAACGCCTCCTACTACACCCTGGCCCCCGGCGCCCCCAATCAATATTACGACACCACGGGCTGCGGGAGCAACCTGAACGCCGGCTCCGCACCCGCCGAGCAAATGGTGACGGATTCACTCGCCTACTGGGCCACCACCATGGGCGTGGACGGCTTCCGGTTCGACGAGGCGGGAGAGCTAGGGAGGACCGGTGCGACCGGATTCTCGGGTTCCGCTCCGCTCCTCCAGTCCATCGCCTCCCTTTCCAGCACCGATAACTTCAAGATCGTTGCCGAGCCCGACGACTACTACTCGGTTGAAATCGGGGCATTTCCAGCGGGATGGGCGAACTGGAACTTCAATTTCAGGGACCCGGTCCGCCTCGCGATGTCCGGGAACCTCGCGGGGGCGAACAGCGTGGGATACTGCGACGCCTTCTACGGAGACTACAACCAGTTCAACGGCGAGGGCGGCCCCCAGAAATCCGTGAACCTGGTGACGTGTCACGACGGGTTCAACATGACGGACCTGGTCAGCTTCTCATCCCCTGACACCACGACCGTCAGCTGGCCCTTCGGGCCTTCCAATGGCGGCAGTTCCAGCAACGACAGCTCAAGCTGGAACATGAACCAGACGCTGCGGCGCCAGGTGATCCGGTCCTTCTGGACTTTCATGGCCCTGAGCAGGGGCGTCCCCTTGATCGAGTATGGCGACGAGTTCGGACGCACGATGAACGGGAACAACAATGCCTACGACGTCGATTCAGTGGCCACCTGGAACAACTACAACATGATCGGGACAAACAGTCCGGACACTGTCGTCACCGGAGACAAGACGGGCGGGACAATGGCCTATGACAACAATCTGGGGACCTTCGTCGGCGCCACCAACGGTAATTTTGCGTTCCTGCAGTACCTGCTCCAGCTCCGGGCCGCCCATCCCGCATTCCGGCAGTCCAACTATTCCGAGAGCATCACCTTCACCAATCCCGACCTCTCGGGCGGATTCAACGAGTGGAGCGACCCTGCCGTTCAGATCTTTGTGACCGGCACCCAAGTGGGCGACCAGGACTTCCTGATCCTGGTCAACCTTTCAAGTTCAAGCGTCGGTTTCACGCTGCCCACCCCGCCCTCGGGAACAAATTGGGTTCGGCTCATCGACACGAACAGCTGGGCGGAAAGCGCAAACAACTGCTGGAGCGCCTCAAACGGCGCCGTCATCACCGGCAATTACGGGGTGAACAACAACTCCATCGTCGTCCTCGAGGCCAATCGCTGAGGCATCCCGCGATATCGGCTGCCGATGCGGTCCGCCCGGTTGGCGATCGTGTGTCGCGGAAGCGGGCAGCCGGCTGGGTCCCATGGCGGGTCCCGCCTAGACAACGAACAGCGCCACCCCGGCGCCGAGCATGGCGATGATTGTCAGCAACACGACCACGCGATTCAGCCCGGAACTCGCCTGCCGCTTCATGAGCTTCGAGTCCGTCGCGACAAGGTAGATGCCAATCAACAGGAATGGCGCCAGGAGCCCGTTGATGATCGCCGTCCAGTACAGCATCTTGATCGGCGAAAGCCTCAGGAAATCCATCACGATCCCGCAGGCGATGGACGCGACGAGGATCAGGTAGAAAGCCCGGGCGCCGTCATAGGGTTCGTCGAGGCCCTGGGGCCAATCGAAGGTCTCGGCAAACGCATACGCAGCCGAGCCGGCGAGGGTCGGTATTGCCAGGCAGCCCACGCCGATCAGGCCAAGGGTATAAAGGAGCGTGGCGAATGGCCCGGCTAGCGGCCGCAACGCCTCGGCCGCCTCCTTGGTGGTCGTGATCTCGGTGATCCCGTGCCGATGGAGGGTCGTTGCGCAGCAGAGGATCACGAAGAACATCACCACGTTCGAAAAGAACGTGCCGAGACCCACGTCGATCTTGCGGTCCAGGAGCTCGCTGCGGGTAGCCCCGAGGCGCTTGACGACCATGCGGCGGCCCTTCGCCTTCTCCTCCTCCACCTCCTGCGCGGCCTGCCAGAAGAACAGATAGGGACTGATGGTCGTGCCCAGGATGGCGACGATCATGGCCCATGTCGCGCGATCAGCCGGCCAGCGCGGCACAAGCGTGTCGTGGAGGACGCCACCCCAGTCCGGCCGGGTGAGAAAGGCCGTCACGACATAGGCCCCAAGGCTTATGACCAACCACATCAGCACCCGGGCGATCTGATGGTATCGAAACCTCACCGAGGCAATCGCGATGGCGGCGCCGAAGAGGACGACGAACAGATGGGAATTCCAGCCGGTCAGGAGTCCCGCGGCGTCGGCCATCCCGGACAGATCCGCCCCCACGTTTATTGTGTTGGCGATGAGGAGCGCGAAGACGAATACAACGCAGATCCAGCGCGGCATCTTCCGGCGCAGGCCGCTCGCCAATCCCTCTCCGGTCACCATGCCGATCCGCGCGCACATCATTTGCACCGCTCCCATCAGCGGCCATGTGACGACGGAGGTCCACAGCAAGCTCGTGCCCAGCTGCGCTCCGGCGATCGAGTAGGTCGCGATGCCTGACGGATCGTCGTCGGCGGCGCCCGTGATCACTCCCGGGCCCATGAGACGAAAGATCCGTATCAGGATGTTTCTAGGAGGAGTCTTGGGATCATGCGAAGTCATGCTTCCTGGCTATGCAAGAATCTGATTAGGCGCCGCCAGCGCGATGAAAACACAACCAGACCAAGCGAACTAAGCCGAGGCCAATTGGATCCGCGGCCGAAAGGCTCCTTACCCAGTGACGAAGAAAGTGCGACGACGACGCTCGGAGCGCTCCTTCGCGGATCACGCCGCCCCTATTTGTGATCGTTGCCGCCCCCGCCAGAAGCGTGACCCCCAGAATCATGACTGGCCCCGCCGCTCTCATGGCCAGCACTGACGGCTTCGTGACCACCGGCCCCGCCCCGAGCGGCGCCGCCGCTCGGATGGACATAGCCGGCCCCGCCGCGCCCATACCAACCCCGCCCACCTCCATCGACCCAGTCCCCGCCACCAAACCAGGGGCCCGCGTCGCCGTAAACGACCCCACCCCCGCCGTCTCCAGGACCAACGCAGCCAGTCCAAGCCATTTGCAGGCCTGCTATCAGGAGAGAGCCAAGGAGAATCTTTCGAGTGTGGTTCATCGGATTTTTGGCGGGATTCGGGTCCCTGTCAGGGTACTGAAAAAGGGACGAGTGAATATGCCCTCTTCCCGTCGCTCCGCAAATGGGGTATTACCCGCCCGCCCCGGGACCGAGCGGATCTCCTCCAAAACCGCCGCAAAACTTCATGGCGTTCCAGCCTGGATTGTCAGGGCGTGGGGCCCAGATTCGTCAAGTGCTCCGCCATTCGCTCGAGGGTCTGTATTCCCCCTTCGATGGCCCCAAATTCATTGACCACCCTGTCGCGCTCCTCAGCCGTGCGAAAGAGCATCCGGATGGTCACCTTGGTCTTGCCGGCTTCCGGCTCATCGAACGTCCACGTCGCGACAAAATGCGCTGGCGGGCCGCCCTTTTTTCCTCCGCCGTGCGCATAGACGATGCGCTCGGGTCTAACGACCTCCTTGAAAATGCTCTCGTTGGGATAATCCGTTCCATCGGGGCCGTGCATGACCTGCTTCCATGCACCCCCCGGCCTCACTTCCATCGCCTCGATCGTGGTGGTGAAGCCCCGCGGACCCCACCAATTCACAACCTGTGCCGGATCCGTCATCGCCTCCCATACAAGTTCGCGGGGTGCGTCGAATGTTCGCGAAACGACAATCTCCCGTCCGTCTGTCCCCGCCCCAGAATTTTCATTTGTATCCGACATGCTTTTTATCCCTCCCTTTGAGTTTGCTCAGGTATTCATCAAGACGATCAAAGCTTTCCTCCCAGAATCGACGGTAGCCGCCCACCCATGCCGCCACGTCCTTCAGCGGCCGGGCCCGAAGCCGGCAAGGGCGCCACTGGGCGCGCCGTCCACGCGTGACGAGCCTGCTTCGCTCAAGCACCTTGAGGTGCTTGGAGACAGCCGGCCGGCTGATGTTGAATGGCCGCGCGAGGTCTTTGACGGAGGCTTCTCCCATCGCGAGCCGCGCAAGGATCGCCCTCCGGGTGGGGTCGGCGAGTGCCGCAAATGTTGCGCTAAGTCGGTCGGGTGGCATCGCTCTTAAGTTTTGCTGTTGCGTAACCATGTGGTTACCTGTCTAGCGCGCCTTGTCAAACGCATTTGCACCGATTAGCCGGCCTTGAATTCCAGACACCAAGGAGCACGCGGCTTCCTGCTCCATCCCGAGGTTTCGTTGTTGGCATTGCCGGGTCGCGAAGGCTATTCGTCTCCAATGCCAGCTTCGCGCGAAGGACAATGTTAGGCCCCCTTAACTTTTCTTACAGCTCGATGCGTCAAACAGAACGTATTCGGGCGCCGCGAGATCATTTGGCCTGCGGCGCTGAAACTGGGTCACAATGCCGGCGATGACCGCTGATAAGTCCCGGGACTGGGCCCGAAACCGTGTTCTTTGCTTCCTTTGCGTTGCCGCCGGATTTTTTCTCGCGTACTGGCGATCGCTTTCGTGGGGCTGGCTGGGGCTGGATGACTGGCGCTTTGTGGCGACGAACCCGCATTTGGGACATGGGTGGGAATCGGTTCGCTGGGCGCTGACCGATGTTGAATTCGGGCGGCGGTGGAACCCGGTCCTTTGGCTTGTGGCTTGCCTGTGCGGCGCGCCGACCGCGCTCAAATTCCATCTGCTGGTTTTCGTGCTCGGTTTGATCCTCACGCTCCTGGTGACCGAGGTTTACGGGCGTGCGCTGCGCCGCGACTGGGTCCTGCCCGCGGCCCTCTTGTTCGCCCTTTCGCCCCTGAGAATCGAGGTTTTCACCTGGGGAATGGGGTTTGGCTACGAGACCGTGGCCATCCTCTTGTGCGTGGCATGGCTACTCCTGGAAAGGCCGTGGTGGTCGGGTCTTTTCGTTGTGCTTGCCCTGTTGACCTACCCGCAGGCCGCCGGTGCGGCCGTCGGCTTCTGCCTGTTGAATCGGAGGCGCCTCGCCGGATGGGCCGTCGGGGCCTTTCTGGTGTTGCTTGTGATCATGCAGTATCGGCTTCGCGTGGCGTATGGCGTCGTGCCATGGCACCACCGTTTCGACTATCTGTTGCTCATCCTGCCGCACTATGCGCTGAACTTGTTCGTCCCCTTCGCGACGGTCCCGATTTTCCCGTCGCTTTATTATCCGCTGCTCTATGTCGGCGGCCTAGCGATCGTCCTTGTCGCGGCGGTACGCCCCTACCCTGTCGCTTGCTGGATCCTGCTTTTTGCACCGACCCTGCTGGCGTCGGTCACCGAGGCGTTTTGGTTCGGGGCGCGCTACAGCTTGGTCCCGTCGATAGCTGCCTATGGCTGGCTTGTTTACGAGGCGTCGAAGCTGGACAGCCGATTCCTGCTGCGCGTCCTGTGGGTGGGTGTCCTGGGTTTCTTCACGTTGAACGTGCTGGACCGCGGGATGTCGCGCGGCGTTGCCCTATGCGCCCGCGCCGCCAAGGACGAGGCGGCGCTTGTCGGAATCGATTTCGACCTCGAGAGGACGATTCGCGACCAGCCTCCGCCTGAGAAAAAGTGAGCCTTACCGGCATTCCCGGCCGCCAAAGGACTCACCGTTCATTTCTGCCACAGGACCAAGCCGGACTCCAGCGGCACCGCGAGGCCGTCGCATTGCGGGACGATTCTTGCCGTATAGTCCGTCACCGGGCGGCCGGCAGAAACGACGGCGCTGTAGGTGTGGGAGCGCACGGCATCTGTCGGTGACCGAGCAAGCGTCATCTCCTGCCGAACCGCGGCGTCGCCATTCAGCCCGTCGGCATACAGCTCCACGCGGACCGTGTCCGGGCTGACGCCATTCAAGAGGACTTCGACCGCGATGACGTGCTGCTTCCCCTTGGTTTCGAACTTCACCGCGCCGAAACCCAGAGACGCCCATTTTGACGCAAGCGCGTTTCGCCAATCGACGAGCCTCCCCGCAACGGCGCCCTTGTTGGCGGCGCGAGCCCGGTGAGCGCTCGAGGCGGGCAGATAGTGCTTCTCTGCATATTCGCGNNACGGTGCGCGAGGCGGAAAATATGGGGGTCAACCGGGCCATGCTCTCCCGCATTCTCGCCACCCACGCAGCGGGTATGCCCTTGTCGTCCCGAGAGTAAAACTCAGGTATCACGTCCTCTTCGAGGAGCTTGTAAAGCGACTCCGCCTCGGCGGCGTCCCATGCGGGATCATCGCCGTGCTCCTGGCCGTCGC
>PLKS01000041.1:0-1840 GCA_003140665.1 Opitutaceae bacterium | reverse complement strand
TTGACCAGCACCTTCATGCCGCTGGTTCCGCTCGCTTCCCAAGGCCTCCGCGGCGTGTTGATCCACACATCAACCCCTTGCACCAGGTGCTCCGCCAAGAGCATGTCGTAGTCTGCCAGAAAGACCACGGGCGGCTTCGCGTCGCTTTGGCCGATAAAATGCGTCCACTGCTGAATCAGCATCTGTCCCGCCCGGTCAGCCGGATGCGCCTTGCCTGCAAGGATAAGCTGTGCAGGCCGCTGCTTGTTCTTGAGGATGCTGAGCAGCCGGTCGGGATCGTGGAGCAGGAGATTGGGCCTCTTGTAGGTCGCAAAGCGCCGAGCGAAGCCGAGGGTCAGCACCGCGGGATCTAGCCGAGCCTGCATCCGCGCGATTGCTTCGGGCGCCGCCCCCACGGCGGCCATTTGATTGCCGAGGCTCTCGCGGGCACGCTCCACTAGTGATTGCCTGCTGGAAACGCGCATTGCCCATATCCTCTCGGCAGGGACCGCGCGGATGTCCGCCTCAAGCGTCGCCGACAGCCCCTGCCACCGTTCCTTGCCGCAGGCGGCCGTCCAGAGATCGTCGGCCGCCACCGAGTCCCATGTTGGCATGTGCACCCCGTTGGTCACGTGGGCGACCGGCACGTCGGCTTCCGGCCAACGGGGAAAGAGCGGCGAAAATATGTGGCGGCTCACCTCGCCGTGCAATCGGCTGACTCCATTGACCGCCCCGCTACCGCGAATCGCCAGGTAAGCCATGTTGAAGGGCTCGCCCGCGTCGTGGGGATCCCGGCGCCCCAGCGCCAGCAAGTCCCGCATCGAAAGGCCCAGCTCGTCTTGGGAATACCGTCCCAGATACTGCTCCATCAATTCCGGCGAAAAAAGGTCGAATCCCGCGGCGACGGCCGTGTGGGTGGTGAAAAGGTTGCCGGATCGAGTCGCCGTCAAGGCCACGTCGAACGGCCGTCCGGTTTCGGACATGAAGCTCCTGGCACGCTCCAGCAGGGCGAAGGCCGCATGCCCCTCATTAAGATGGCAGACGTCCGGCTTGATCCCGAGCGCGGTCAACAATCGCCAGCCGCCCACCCCGAGCACAATCTCCTGCTGCAGGCGCAATTCGGAGCCGCCGCCATAGAGCTCGCTGGTGATCCCCCTATGAGCGGGGATGTTGGCTGCGTCATTGCTATCGAGCAGGAAGAGGCTGATCCGGCCGACCTGGACATGCCAGGCGCGCAGCCAGACGGAATTGCCGGGCAGAGCGATCTCCAGGCGCAGCCATTCCCCGTTCGGCTGACGCACCGGCGCGACAGGCAATTGTCCCGGGTCGTTATTGGGATAGACCGCCTGCTGTGCCCCATTCTGGTCGATCACCTGCCGAAAATACCCATGCTGGTAGAGCAGCCCGACGCCGACCACTGGCAGCCCGAGGTCGCTTGCGGCTTTGAGCTGATCGCCAGCCACGTTGCCGAGACCCCCCGAATAGATTGGCAGCGCCTCGGTCAACATGAATTCCATGCAAAAGTAGGCGACGCATGAGAGGGTCGCCCCTTGATGCTTCTGCTGAAACCAGCGTCGCGCCGACGCGCCCTCCTTCCTGGCCTGAACCACGCGCTCGAGCAGCCTCCGAAATTCCGGATCGGCCAGTGCGCTTGCGAGTTTTTCGCGCGGGACGTTCTGAAGCACCACGTTAGGGTGGCGCGTCAGAGTCCAAGACGTGGGATCAAGCCGTCGCCACAGCTCGTCCGAATAATGGCTCCAGGACCAGCGAAGGTCCATGGCGATCTCGGTCAGGGCGTCCAAACCTTGCGGAGTGCCCGGCGCCTGCGCGCCGGTCGGTGTGGATTCGCTCATGAACTTAG
>PLKS01000025.1 GCA_003140665.1 Opitutaceae bacterium | reverse complement strand
GCTCATGAACGGCACGACCTTCGCCTCGAGCGTCTCGCTCGGCACCATGGGGACCCAGTGGAGGATCGCGGACACCGCCGATTTCTTCGGCACCGGCCAGCCCGACCTCGTCTGGGAGAACACCTCGACCGGGGACCGTTACATCTGGCTGATGAACGGCACCGCATTCTCCTCATCGGTCTACCTTGGCAACGTGGGAACCCAGTGGCGGATTGTGTCGACCGAGGACTTCAGCGGGGCGGGTCAGCCCGACATCGTCTTTGAGAACACCACCACGGGCGACCGGTACATCTGGCTGATGAGCGGGACGACCTTTGGGTCCTCCTATTTCCTGGGCAATGTGGCCACGCAGTGGGAAATCAGGAACTAGGCCTCCATCTTATTTGCTACTTATTGTTCTGCAGTAACTTGCAGCAATAAGGGGCATAGCGGGAAGTCCCCGCCGGTTGTCATGGTTGGCGGGGGATCCCGCAGCGGCCCATTCACGCGGCCGGCGGCCCCTGACCATGACAATCCCGTTCCCGTTTGCTCGTTCGGCAATTGCGCCGCCTTTGGCGCTCCTCGTGTCAGCGCTTGCGCTCCCATGTCTTCAGGCGCAAGGCGGTCCCATAGATCACTTCGCCGTGGGAGCCCCGTCGTCGGCGTATTCCGGCGTGGCGTTCAACGTGACGGTCACCGCCCAGGATTCATCGAACAACACGGTCACCACCTATTCCGGGACGGTCAACTTCTCCAGCACGGACTCCGCGGCGGTCCTGGCTCCCGACGGCGGCCTTACGAACGGCGTGGGGACGTTTTCCGTGACCCTGAACACGCTCGGGAGCTGGACCGTGACGGCAACCGACCCCTTCATGTCATCGGTCACCGGCACGTCAGGGGCCATAAGTGTGGGTGCGGCGCCCCCGCCGACCCCGAGCCTCTACTGGACGGATACGACGACCGGGGAGCGCGTGATCTGGATGATGAGCGACAATGCCTACAGTTCCAGCGTGTCGCTCGGCGTCGTCTCCACCGAGTGGGAGATCGACGGCACGGGCGACTTCAACGAGGACGGGCAGACCGGCATCCTGTGGACGGCAAGACCGACATCCTCTGGCAGAACACGGCCACGGGCGAGCGCGCCGTATGGCTTATGGACGGAACGACCTACACCGGCTATGTCAGCCTCGGCGTCGTGCCCATTGCGTGGCAGATCGCGGGGACGGGCGATTTCAACGGGGACGGCAAGCCCGACATCCTTTGGCAGAACACCAGCACTGGGGATCGCTACATCTGGCTGATGAACGGCACTGTCTTCACCGAAGGCATCGACCTGGGCACCGTCGCCACGCAATGGAATATCAGGGACTAATGAACCCTCCTCGGGGCGAGCCCCGAGGTATCACGGAAAGGGGCTTCGCCCCGATGTCAGTGGGCGGCATCCATCTCCGCAGCAAGCCGCGGAGAACTGTGCCGTCGAGATTAGACCGGATTCGACCTGGCCCGTTAGCATGCGGCGGCATCACTTGGCCTTGTGAGAGCCGAAATGCCCGCGTCACTTAATGACCCCCTGGGGCCGGCAATGGAATTGCGTCGGGCCGCGATCCCTGAATCTTTCGATGCATGGCGAAGGCAACTACACCTGACTGGCGCAAATACGTTCAATTTCTGGCCGGCTCGTCCTACGACCCGTCACTAGCCATCGCTTCCCCGGAATTTCAGGTCTACGACGTGCGGACGAGCAAAGGCATCCAGCGCGTGCGCTCAATGCTGACTCACTATGAGATCGCGCTACTCTATAGCGCGGCTCGCGACTGGTACAATGGCTCGGGCGAAATCGTGGACGCCGGTCCGCTGCTCGGAGTGGGGACCCGGGCTCTCGCACAGGGGTTGGCCGACAATCCTGGGGTAACCCGGAAGGACAAGCGCATCTGGTCCTTCGACCTCTGGCTTGCAGCCGGACTTGGCCACTATACCGCTGACCGTGGCCAACAAACCGGTTCGGTCTTCGAGGATTTCCTCAGCGTCAACGAAGACTTCCGAAACGAAATCCATAGTTCGCCGGGCGATCTGATGATGATGACGTGGAACCCGGCGCTTCCGATCGAAATCCTATTCATCGACATTTCTAAGACCCTAGAGCTAAACGCCTGGATCCTCCGGCAGTGGTTTCCGCGGCTCATCCCAGGTCGGTCCCTTGTGCTGCAGCAGGACTATGTGTACTTCGCGCAATGGTGGGTGGCTGCGACAATGGAGTATTTCAGGGACGACTTCGAGCTGCTCGGCCACGTATTCGGCGCCACCGCCTATTACCTCTGCAGGAACAGGCCTTCCATCGAGAAGATCAACGCTTTCCTGGGTCTGGGGCAGCAGGAACTGATGGCCCTTCTCGACCGAGCGATCGCCGGCGCACCGCCCTCCGTCGCTGAGGTGCTTCGCTGCGGGAAGGCTTATGCGCTAGTCCCGGTTGATCCCGCTGCCGCGGCCGCCACGCTGGCGCAGGTCCGACTCGGCGTCGGTCACGACGATCCGGTGCAGAATTTCTCCGCAATCACCGCTTCAAATGCCGAGATCGTCGGCAATGTTCTTGCAGCGGCTCGCAGTCGATTCGGAACCTAACCGACCGTTCGCGTATTACGCCATTTGCTTGCCTGCCGACGAGACACATTTTCCGACTGAGGACCAGACCCCGGGAGACTTTATTGACGCATGCTTCCGTTTTGTACTGAAGCGTGAACCGGATGCCGAAGGGCGAAAATACCACCTTGCCCGCCTGAAAACCGGGTCCTCCCGCCTGAGCATTGTGGTTTCGTTCGTAACCAGCGGGGAGTTTCGTGCCCTGTCGAAGTCGAACCAATGGGTCCAGGACGGGCATTTCTATTCGCCTTACCCCTCATGGGACGAGATTTCCGAGCATCGGCAGGCGCGCCGCGTCCCGGGCAGCTTCCCGGGGATCGACTTCCAGGACGACGAGCAGAGAAAACTCATGGACTCGCTTGCCGCTTACTATCCCGACCTGCCGTTTCAGGACGAGGCCGTCCGCGGATTGCGCTACCAGTACCGCAACTCCTCTTACCCGTCCGGCGACGCGATACCTTTGTTTTGCATGATCCGCCACCTGCGCCCGAAACGCATCATCGAGGTGGGCTGCGGCAATTCCTCATGCGTGATCATGGACACCAATGACCGCTTCTTTGCCTCGGGGATAGACCTGACCTTTGTCGAGCCCTACCCGGATTTTTTCCATTCCCTGCTGCGGCCCGGCGAGAAGGAGAGGGTAAGGCTACTCGCCAGCCGGCTGCAGGACGTGCCGATGGCCGAATTCGAAAGGCTCGAGGGAAACGACATCCTGTTCATCGACTCGACGCATGTGAGCAAGCTCAACAGCGACGTGAATCACCTCCTGTTCGAGATATTCCCGCGCCTGAAGCGCGGCGTGTTCATCCACATTCACGACGTCTTTTTCCCGTTTGAATACCCGATTGAATGGCTCGAGGAGGGACGCGCCTGGAATGAGTCGTACATCCTGCGAGCTTTCCTGCAGTTCAACGATCACTTCAAGATGCGGTTCTTCAACACGTACCTCTTCGAAAAGCATCGTGCGTGGTTCCAGGAAAAAATGCCGCGATGCCTTGCGCAGCCCGGGGGTTCAATCTGGCTCGAGAAGGTGAAATAACCCCAATCCACCGGGACAATTGTGCGCATCGTCGTCGATTTGCAGATGCTGGCACCGGGGGCGCTCAATGGCGGGATCAAGCTTCTGATTGTCGGCCAGATCCGCAGCCTGAAGGAGCGGTATCCAGGGCGATTCCTTTTCACATTCCTAGTGAGCCGGGTGCTCGCATCGGAACTGCGGTCTGCATTTCCGGACTGGCACCTGGTCTGCGTCTCGAAGCGGCCCCAGCCCCTTGCGACGCATCCGGGAATGCGGTTGTCCCTGCGGGGTCGCTGGGCGCTTCGGCATGCCGACCTACTCTACGCCCCTGTCTGGTTCTCTCCGTTCCATTCGCCCCGGCGGCCTACCGTTGCGATGTTCGTGGATATGCTGCACAGGGAACACCCCGAGATGCTTTCCGGCGAAGCCGAGCGGGTCTGGCGCGATGAGATCATCGGGTATTCCGTGACGACGGCGGCCCGGATCCAGACCATATCCGATGCGATGGTCGAGGCAGTCCGCAAGCACTACGGCCTCCCGGTGGACAGGCTGTTCAGGACCTATCCGCCGCTGCGGGCTCGACGTGGCGAGACGGGCATCGAAACGGCCCCGCAGGCACGCTCGGGTTTCCTGTATCCCGCCAACTTTTGGCCGCACAAGAACCACGCGCTGTTGCTGGAGGGATATGGCCGATACCGGCAGAGGGCGGGCGACGGCGCGTGGGCCCTCCTGCTTACGGGCCACGAGGATCTGCAAAGAAAGGGCGCCCTGGAGGCCCAGGCGCGGGGGCTCGGCCTGGACGCGCGGGACGTCCAGTTCCTCGGTTTCATCGGCGATTCCGAGTTCGAGACCCTATGGAAAAGGACCGGTGGGATGATCTTCCCATCCCTGTATGAAGGATTTGCGATGCCGCTGATTGAGGCCATGCATTTCAGGGTCCCGATTGCGGCGAGCAACATCCCGGCGATAGCCGAGGTTTCAGGCGGTGCAGCGTTGCTCTTTGACCCCCGCGATCCTTCGGCCATCGCTGATGCGATGTTCCAGTTGAGTTCGCGGCCCGGCTTTCGCGAGGAGCTGGCCACCAAGGGCGCGGTGCGCTTGCAGGATTTCGATTCCGACGAACAGGTAGACCGCTTGGCCGAGGGGTTCATTTCGGTGATTCAGGAGAGCAAACAGCGCGCGGTTGCGCGGTGAATGCCATGCGATGCCTGCTGGTCAGTTACGCTGAGATCGGAGTCAACAGCACCGATCACGCCGTGGTTTTCGGCCGGGGCCTCGCTGCCCTGGGTTGGGACGTCCGCGTTGCGGCGCTCCTCTTGGGTGCACGGCCCGCCAGCTTTGACTTCTACTCGTTCGCCGGCGACGGAAGCCTTGCGCCGGTTGAGTCAGGCGCCGGGCAGCGGACGTTCGATATCGTGCACGTGTGGACTCCCCGCGGCGCCATCTGGGATTTTATTGAGCGCTTTCACGGTTTGATCGGGAACGCGCTGATTCTGCACCTGGAGGACGACGAGGGGGAGATCCTGAGGCTTTTCAGTCGCGGCAAGGTCCAGCCGGACGATGAGGTAAGTTCGGCGCGCCTGCAGCGCCTTGGCCTGCAGAACCTGTCCCACCCGCTTCTTGCGCGCTGCCTGGCTGCGTGTGCGGACGGCGTGACCGTTCTCAGCCCGGAACTGGAGGACATGGTGCTGCCTTCCATCCCCTGCCTCCAGCTGACGCCCCCGCTGGACCCGGCACAGTACACTCAGTCGGGCAGGTCTTCAGCCGCCCAGGATGAGGCGATTGTGGTCTATGCCGGTGGCGTGCATCCCGCGGTCGCGGGCGATTTCCTGGAGCTTTGCAAGGCGGTGGGGATGCTCGCCAAGAAGGGAAGGCGAATCCGGCTGGTCCGCTATGGGCCGCCCGCCCTTCCGCCGAACGTGTTGACGCGCGGTGCCCGCATGGCTGGAAGGTTTGAGGATGCCGGACTTTTCTCGCATGCCAGGCTGGCGCCGCTTCTTGCGAACGCCACGGTGCTGGTGCAGCCCGGCGCTCCGTCCGCATTCAACCGCCGGCGGCTCCCGGCCAAGCTTGCGCCCTACCTTGCGAGCGGCACCCCGGTGGTGATGCCGGCCTGCTATGCCTGGATAGGGGTGAAGAATGGCGAGCACGCCATGATGTTCGGGGACGGGGGGGGCGCTGAAATCGCGCGCGCGATCGCGGCTGTGCTCGAGGCGCCCGAGCAGGGCCGCGAGATGGGCCGGAATGCCGCGGCGTTTGCCCGCCAGAAGTTTGAGCTCTCCCGGTGCTGCGGCCCCCTGGACTCGTTCTATCGGCGCGTACTGGAAGGCGCTCGCCCGCTGCGGTGGCAGTCGATCCGCAAGCCTCGGATCGAGCTGCCGCTATGGCTTGCGGCGCAGCCGGAGCGAGCCGAGGCCTCCCTCCGGGGGGCATTGACACGCTTTGCGGCCGAGGAGGCGAGGCTCGGTCCTTCGTCACGGGGAGATGCGGCCCGGTCATGGGCGCCCGCCCCGCCCCTGGTCAGCGTCATTGTGCCCAATTTCAACCACCGGCGATTTCTGCCGGAGCGGCTCGGTTCGATATTTGCCCAGACCTACCCGAACATCGAGGTGGTGTTTCTCGATGACGGCTCCACGGACGGCAGCCTCGACTATGTCCGGTCCCTTGAGAGCCCGTTTCCCCTTCGCATCCTGCCAAACGGGACAAACCGCGGCAGGGTCCTGGGTCAGTGGCACCTTGGGATGCGCGCAGCCCAGGGCGACTTTGTCTGGATCGCCGAGTCCGACGATCACTGCCAGCCGGAGCTGATCGAGAGGCTCATGTCGGTGGCGCTGCGCAATCCCGCCATAGGGCTCGCCTATGCCCAGTCCCAGGTTGTCGACGAGGACGGCCGCGAGATCGAATCGCACCTCGAATATACCGATGAAATCGACCCTGGCCGCTGGCGCGAGGATTTCGTGAATTCCGGGCAGGATGAGGCTGCCAACTATCTCGTCATCCGAAACACCATACCGAACGCGAGCGCGTGCCTGTTCAGGAAGTCGGCGCTTCTCTCAGCAGGGCTGGAATCGATCCCCCTGCGCGTCTGCGGCGACTGGATGGCCTATGCCAGGATATGTGAGCACCATGACATTGCGTTCGTCGCGGAACACCTGAATTTCCACAGGCGCCACGGCGCAACGGCGCGGGCCGGGGCCAGCCGGGATGGCCTGATCATCGCGGAGACGTATGCCGTGCAGGGCTACATCAGGGACCATTTCGACGTTCCGCCGGCGGCTCAGGAGGCGGCTGGCCGCGCGACTTTTCGCGAGCTGCTCCACGTCCTCAAGGAGGGGCCAAACACGAGGTTCTTTGTCGACGACGGCGGGCTGCTTGAACTGGCACGCCCCCTGGATCCGCGCCTGCGGGAGCGGATGGCCGGCAGGCCGCGCGAGGAGGCGCCCGTCCTGGAGGTCCGCCTCGCGGATGGCAGCCAGCCGCTGAAGCGTGCCTACGACGCCTGGCGGTGGACGACACTCCGTGTCGGGCCATGCCGGGGCGCAGCCTCCCTTGTCCCGATCACGCGGCCGGGCCTGGTGGCGCTTCGCCGCTTTCGGGCCCGCGATCCGGCCACGGGCAAGCTACTGTGGTCTGCGGAAACGCAGGATGATTACAGACGGATTGGGCTCGATGGCGGCGCGCAGCGGGTCGGAAGCCGGGACGCCCTGGAGATACTCGCCTGGAATGGGGAGCCGTTGCTGCGCCTTCCACTGCCGGAGGATGCCGTCTCGGGGGCGGCGTATGAGCTGGAATTTGACGTGCGCATCGCGGCGATCGAATCGTACGAGCCTCCGACCCGGAGATTGCCGACGTCGCTGACCAAGAGGGCGCTTTTCATCCTGCCGCACCTCGAGATGGGAGGCGCCGACCGGTTCAACCTGGACCTCATCGCGCAGTTCACGCAGCGATTCGACTGGGAGGTCACGGTGGCCGCCACGCGCAGCTCGAGGAATCCCTGGCTGGAGAAGTTCCGCACGCTGGCGGGCGATGTCCTCACCCTCCCTAGCTTCCTGCCGTTTGGCTCGTACCCGGACTTTCTGGCCTACCTCATCGAAAGCCGGCAGCCGGATGTCATTTACCTGAGCCACAGCGAGCTCGGCTATCGCCTGCTGCCCTGGCTTAAGACGGCGTTTCCGACGCTTCCGGTCATCGACCTGGTGCACATCGTGATGGACGACTGGAATGACGGCGGATTTCCGCGCCTATCGTGCCGGGCGCGGCCATGGCTTGATCGGACCGTCGCCACCTCGCAGGATCTCCAGCGATGGCTGGTCAAGAACGGCGCGGACGGCGACGCCGTCGACCTGGTCTACACCGGCATCGACACCGCGCACTGGCGGCATTCGGCCGAGCTGACGGAGATCGCGCGGGCGCGCTGGGGCATCCCTTCCGACCGGCCAACGATACTGTACGCGGCGCGATTCACCCCGCAGAAACAGCCGCGCCTGCTTGCCGGGATTGTCCGAAGGCTGGCCGAGCGGGGACGGACGTTTTCCCTGCTCCTGGTGGGTGACGGACCCGATCGCCCGTGGCTCGAGGAGCACCTGTGCCAAGTGCACGGGCGCTCGGTCATGATGCTCGGCCCCGTGGACCCGGATGAGATGCGCCTGGTGATGAGCGCCGCGGACCTGCTGCTCCTGCCTTCCCGGTCCGAGGGAATCGCGCTCGTGCTGTTCGAGGCGATGAGCATGGAAGTGGTGCCCGTGACGACCGACGTGGGCGGCCAGCGCGAACTGGTGACGCCGGATTGCGGCGTGCTTCTGCCCTCGGACGAACGGCTGGGCGAAGCGATGGCGGAGGCCCTGGATGCCCTCCTGGAAGACGAGCCTTTCCGGCACCTGCTTGCGACCACCGGCCGGAATAGGGTCGAGGTGCGATTTCGACTGGAGCAGATGGGAGAGCGCATGAACGCGATTTTTCGCGGCGAATCGCGGCGGGAGGAGGCGCCCCTGAGAGCGGCTGCGGCGCCTGTGGATATCAGCAGGATTGCGGGCGATCTTGCGGAGCCTCACTGGGATGACCCGGGCGCCGACGCCTNNGGTTGGTCTCGTTCGTCTCGCTCTTGGCCGGATGGCTCCGACGGTCGCCCCTTCGGCACTGGTTTCGGCGGCTCGAGGCGCGTTACGGCACCCGCGTGGGCCGCTGGATCATCGGGCACCGCTGAGCGGCGCGAGGCTAGCCGGCAAGCACGGCGCGAAGGCTGTCCGCAACGTGGCCTACCTGTGCCTGGGTGATCTCCGGAAACATCGGCAGGGAGAGGATCGAGCGCGAAGCAGCCTCGGCCGAGGGAAAGGCGCCCTTGCGCAGTCCAAGCTCGGCATAGGCCTTCTGGAGATGGATGGGCACGGGATAGTGGACGACGGTTTGCACCCCCCGGGCCGCCATGGCGCGGGCGACAACGTCCCGGTCGCGCTCCAGGACGCGCACGACGAAGAGATGATAGGCGTGGCGTCCGGTCCATGGCGCCTCGGCCGGGAGAACGACCCCCGGGCACCCGCCAAGGGCCGACCGGTACCAGCCGGCCGCGGCGCGGCGGGCATCGTTCCAGGCGGCGAGGTGCCGGAGTTTGACCGAAAGGATCGCTGCCTGGAGCGTGTCGAGGCGGGAATTGAAGCCCTGGACCTCGTGGTGATACTTGACCACGGAGCCCCAGTTGCGCAGCAGGCGGATCTGCCTGGCCAGAGGCTCGTCGCGGGTCGTGACCGCGCCCCCATCCCCGAATGCCCCGAGGTTCTTGATGGGATAATAGCTGAAGGCCGCGGCGACGCCGAGGGACCCGCAGACCCGGCCGTCGGCCAGGGACGCGCCGTGGGCCTGCGCGGCATCCTCGATGAGCGCGAGGCCGCTGTTCTGCGCGAGCGCGCCCAGCGCGTCCATGTCGGCCGGCTGGCCATAGAGGTGCACCGGTATGATCGCCCGTGTGCGCGGAGTGATCGCCGCCGCCGCCGCCGCGGGATCGAGAAGGAAATCCTCGATGCGGCAGTCGGCGAGCACGGGCTTGGCGCCGGCATACGAGATGGCCTCGGCCGTCGCGATGAACGTGTTGGCCACGGTGATCACCTCGTCGCCGGGCCCGATGCCGAGCGCGCGAAGGATAAGGTGGAGCGCGTCGGTGCCGGAGCCGACGCCCACCGCGTGCGCGACGCGGCAGTATTCCGCCCATTCACGCTCGAAGGTGGCCACCTCCGGCCCCAGGATGAACTCGCCGTGCGCGAGAACGGCCTGCACCGCCGCGTCGATCTCCGGCTTGATATTGCGTATCTGGAGCGGGATGTCCTGAAACGGAACCTTATCGGGGGGCACGGGTGCCTTTCTTGGGCTGCGGCTTCCTCTCCATCCGCCACGTCTCCCAGAATGTAAGGAGGCCGGAGAGGGTCTCCCGCATCACCCTGAAGCGCGACGCCGAGGCCACGCCCTGCAGGCGAGGCTTCATGACGACGTCCACCTCGGCAAAGGTCGCCCCGACGTCGCGCAGCCTGACGAGTGTCTCGGCGAGCATCGGGATGCCCTCCTGCGTCGGCCGTATGCGAAGGAAGGCGGTGCGCCGGTAGGCGTGGATCCAGTTCACGTCGCGGATGCGCAGGCCGAAGAGCAGCGTCACCAGCCTGGGATAGAGCCATGCGTTGAAGCGCATGAGGACGGTGTAGCCCACGCGGGTGCTGCGGCACCCGACAATCACGTCGGCCTCGCCGAATTGGGCGACATAGGGCCTCACGTCGTCAGGCGCGGCGGGCATGTCGACGGGCCAGAGCATCAGGTAGTCCCCGCGCGCCAGAATGGCCCCTGCAAGAAAGGCGCCGCCGATTCCCTTGTTGGCCTGGTGGTAGACCCGCACGTTCGGCACCACCCTGGCGAGGAGCTCGGCGATCGAGCCGGTCTTGTCGGTGCTGCCGTCGTCGACCAGGATGATCTCCGCAGTGACCTTGATGTCGTCGAGCGTCTTGCGCAGCGCCCGGACCGACGTCTCGAGCAGCTTCTCCTCGTTGTAGGCCGGGACGACGACGCTCAGCCTGGGTGCCGGGAGGCCGGAATTTGTCCCTTCGTTGCTCATTGCGAGATGAGGCGCGCGGGAACCCCCGCCACGACGGCTCCCGCCGGGACATCGTGGAGCACCACGGCGCCGGCGCCGTCGCCGANNGGCCGATCGTCACGCCGCCCATGATAAGGGCGCCGGAGCCGATGGACGCCGCGCGCCTCACCGAGGTGCGCTCCAGCTTCCAGCCGCCGCCGCGGGCGCCCGCGGTGGACGGGCGGCGGTCGTTGATGAAGATGACGCCATGGCCGACGAAGACGTCCTCCTCGA
>PLKS01000093.1 GCA_003140665.1 Opitutaceae bacterium | reverse complement strand
ACGGACGGCCCGGCGAAGCGCCTGCGGGCGCCAGGGATTTGCCGGGGGTAGCATTGGCCGCCTATCGAGGACCGCCCAAAATGAGGCGTCAAGGTTGAGTTGGCCGCGCCCTCGCCTCGTCGAGGAGCTGGAGCCTCGCGCGGATGTCGGCGTATCCCGGATTGATCTGCAGCGCCCTCCTCCAGTGGAACTCGGCCTTGTCCATCAGCCCCTTCCTGGCGTACTCGAGCCCCACGTTCTTGTGCGCGTCGGCAAACCCCGGGTCGATCCGCAGCGCCTCCAGGTACTCGGCGATGGCGTCGTCGGCGCGGCCCGGCAGCCTGGAAAGCTCGATCGCAAGGTCGTAGTGGACGGGCGCGAGCCCGGGATGGGAGCGGAGGACCTCGGCATAGTTCGCCAGCGACTGCGCCTCGCGGCCGGGGACCCTCGCCAGGACGGCGGCCAGGTTGACCCGTGCCGGCACGTTCCCCGGGTCGAGCCCGAGCGTCCGCTCGTACTCGGAGATCGCGGCGGACTCGGCGCCGGGGACGCCGGACAGGGCGTTGGCGGCGCCGTAGTGCGCCGCGACGAGGTTTGGGCTCAGGCGCAGCGCCTGGCGATACTCCTCCAGGGCGGCGGCCGTCCTGCCGGGCGTGCGCGCCCAGATGTTCGCGAGGTTCAGGTGGGGCTCCGCCATGAAGGGCCCGTATTGCGCCGCCAGCTCAAAATGCCCCGTCGCGCCGGCCTCCTGGCCGGGCGCCCGAAGGAGCATGCTGCCGAGGTTGTTCTGCGCCTCGGCGTCGTCCGGCTTGAGGTCCACGGCCTGCGCGAACTGTTCGAGAGCCTCCCGGGTCCGGGAGGGATCCGCGGAAAGCTCGTCGCCGAGCAGCTCGTGCGCCTTCCAGCTCGCCGGGTTCCCCGCAAGGATCGCCCGGTAGAGGGTGCCGGCGTCCCGGTATTCGCGGCTCTGGCTGTTCGACCGGAGGACGAGCGCCGCGACGAGGAGGCCCGTGGCCCCCCAGCCCGCGGAGCGACCGGCGGGCCCCAGGCGCGACAGCCCGCCCGCGATGCCGATCGCCGCGGCCGAGAAGACGCCCAGGCTCGCGAGGTACTGGAAGTGATCGGCGACGTATGAGAACAGGAACGGATAGACGTTGAAGAAGCCGAGCGCCGGCAAGAGGGAGCCCACGAAGAACAGCCACGCCGCCAGCGGGCCGCGGCATCGGCGCCGGGCGAAGAAGAGGGCGGCGGTGAGCGCGATCGACGCGGCGAGGTATCCGTACCAGCCGGCGGATTCCAGGGGAACATTCCAGCGGGGATAGAAGAAAAGCAGGCGGCCCGGCCAGAGGAGCTTGCCCAGGTAGAACCAGACATCGCGCGCGGCCAGGAGCAGCCGCTGGCCCGCGGAAACGTCGAAGGGTGCGCCGCTGGCCCCGATCACCGCGTGCTCGACCCAGGCCGTCAGGAGGCCTGCGGCGATGGCGGCAAGAAACCAGGGGGCGAGGGCAACCCCGTCGCGCCGCCAGGAGACCTTGCCCGTGGCCCACCAGAGCGCGACCAGGAGCGCCGCCGGCAGGCTTGCGGTGACGCTCTTCGTCGCAAGGGCGAGGAGGAAGAGGCCGGACGCGAGGAGGTACCTCCGCGGGCGGCCGCCTTTCCTGAAGTCCAGGTACGCCATCGCGGCCAGCAGGTAGAAGACCAGGGACAGCGTGTTCTTCTGCTCGGAAATCCAGGCCACGGACTCCACGCAGACGGGATGGACGGCGAAGAGGACGGCCGCGAGCGCCGCGGCGTGGGCGGGAAGGCCCGCGGCCTGGGCGCGGCCGCCCTCCGGGGAATCCGGCGCGCTCCGTTGGCGCAGGGAGCCCAGGCGCTGCAACACGGCCATCAGCAGGCAGCAGGCGAGCGCGTGGAGGGCGACATTGGCCAGGTGATAGCCGAGGGTTGCGTCCCCCCAGAGCCGGTGCTCCAGCCAGAACGCGCTGTGCACGACCGGGTAGTACTGCTCGGTGGCGCGGGTGCTGGTCCAGATGCGACCGAGCCCCGCCCATGACTGGAGCCCCGGCCGGGTGACATGCGAGGCGTCATCCCAGACCAGGCTGCCCTGCAGCGCGGGCCAGTAGCAGGCGAGGGCGAGCCCGAGGATCGCGCCGGCCCGGGCGATCGATCGGAGGCGGTCCGATGATCCTCGGCTTGGCGATTGCATGTCACAATCTACCCGTCCGGGAGGCGCCGGATCAACTCCCCGTTCGCCGGGCAGGCTCCCCGGCAGGACTCTCCTTGCGCCCCCCTGCCGTTGCGATTCAATGACCGTCTTTCAAACGCCGGCGATGCCGGCGTGACCTGAATGAGCCCAATTGCCAGGATTCTCCCGCGCGTGTGGATGGCGTTCCCGATCTGTGCCTGCGGCTACCTGGCATGGTCCGGCCACGTGCGGGCGCAGCGGATCGACACCGTGTCCGGCCTGGTGGGCCGCGCGAGGTCGGCGGACATTCCCGACGCGGGCTCCCCGACCGGATACGCGAACGGTCAGAGGGAGCTCATCATCCCCGAGCGCAACGAGGACAGCTTCCAGTGGATCGCCCAGACCCAGCAGATGTTCGCCCGCGGGGAGGCGCGCGTGCGCCATGTCGACTACGAGAACGCCCCGCTCGGCCGCGACGTGGACTCGGCATCGCCCTATCGTTGGTGGCTGGGCCTGCTTGCATGGCTTGACCACGTGTTGTCCGGCCGCCCGCTTGGCATATGCGTCGAGCGGGCCGCGCTCGTTGCCGACCCCCTGCTTCAGCTGCTGCTCCTGGCCGGCGCGGCGGTCTTTGTGGCCTGGCGGTTCGGCGGATTTGCCGCCGCGCTTCTCTCGGTCGGCGTGGCGGCGATGTTCCCCTTTGCCTCCGGGTTCCTCCCGGGTATGCCCGACCAGCTGGGGCTGACCTACATCTGCGCCCTTGGAAGCGTCCTGGCCCTTCTTGCCGGGATGGCCCCCCCAAGGGTGCCGGCCGCCGAGGCGTCGGGCGTCTCCGCGGGCGGCCGTGCCCAGCGTTGGTTTGCGCTCGCGGGCGTCGCCGGCGGCCTGGGCATGTGGGTCAGCGTTCCCACCCAGGTGCCGGTCACGGCGGGCATCATCGCCGGAGCCCTTCTCGCGGCCTGGATCTCGAGGAAGGACCCCGCATCCCCTGGGGTGAGCCCGTGGCGGACCTGGGCCTTCAGCGGGGGCGTGACCGTGCTTGCGGCCTACTTCGCCGAGTATTTTCCGGGTCATCTGGGATCCTGGCGGCTGGAGTCGGTCCATCCGCTGTACGGCCTGGCGTGGATCTGCGGGGGCGAGCTCCTGGCCGGGGCGGCATCATGGATCCGCGGGGCGAGGCCGTCCCTGAAGCCCGGCGGGATCATCCGGACGGTGCTCGCCGGGGCCGGCGTCGCGACCGTGCCCCTCGTCATGTGGAGGACGGGGACGCCGGGGTTCCTCTCCCGCGACCTGTCGTGGGCGCGGCTGGGCAGCCTGCCAAACGCCCCGGTGGCCGCGAGCCTTTGGGCCTTCCTGCTCCATGGAGGGTCCTCGCTGGCCGCCTGGGCGGCCCTGATTCCCCTGGTCGCCGTGGTGCCGGCGGTCCTGCTGATGCTGCGGCCCTCGATCCTGCCGCGATCCCGGGCCCCGATCGCGGTCGCGCTGGGGCCCGTCGTGGTCGCGCTCGGTTTCGCATGCCGCCAGCTGGGCTGGTGGGGCGTGGTCGACGGCGCCCTGCTTGCGCTGATGGTCGCGGCCGCCGCGGCGCAGCCGGCGCCCGCGCCGGGGCGCTGGATCCTTGCCGCGGCCGCATGGGCATTCGCGCTACCGGGCATCGCCCTGGGCCTGCCCCAGGCGGCCGCGGGCGCCGCGACGACCCTCACGTCCCGCGAGTCCGAGGAGCTGATCGAGCGCCACCTCGGTCACTGGCTTNNCGTGATATTCGCCCCGCCCGAGGAGACCACCACGCTGTGCTTTTACGGGGGTCTGCGCGGGATCGGCTCGTTCGCCCCCGGCAACAGCGCCGGATTCGGCAACGCCCTTGCGATCGCCGGGGCGAGGACGATGGAGGAGGCGCAGGGCGACCTGCAGGCGAGGGGCGTCCGGTATATCGTCATTCCTTCATGGGATCCCTTCTTCGAGGATTTCGCGCGCCTCTACCTGGACAAGAGGTTCGCCGGCCGGACGAGCTTCCTCGCGGACGAGCTGCGCCGCTGGAACCTCCCCGCGTGGCTGCGGCCCGTGCCCTACCAGCTGCCCGTGGGCGGCGGATTCGCGGGGCAGTCGGTCCTGGTATTTGAAGTCGTCGACGACCAGAGCCCCGCGGCTGCCGCGGGCCGGTTGGCGGAGTACCTGGTGGAAACGGGGCGCGTGCAGGACGCGGCCGCCGCCGCCGAGGGACTGCGCCGGTTCCCCGGGGATGTCGGCGCCCTCGCCGCCCTCGCCCAGGTGGAGGACGCGACGGGCGATTCAGCCGCCTTCGCCAGGACCCTCGACTCCCTGCTGGGCCGCCTTTCCATCGGAGGCGACCGCTACCTTTCCTGGGACAGGCGGGTCAGCGTGGCCATCGTCCTGACCCAGGGAAGGCGGCTCGACCTTGCCCGGGAACAGGTGCGCCGATGCCTGGCGGAGGCCACCGAGCCCAGGTTGCGGTCGCTCTCCACGGGATCGCTGTTCGGCCTGCTGGTGCTGGCCCATTCTTTTGGGCTCCAGATCGCTGATCCCAGGCTGCGCGACCTCGCGCTGGATCTCCTGCCAGGCGATCTGCGAAGCCGCCTTTAGCCGGCATTCCGGCGCTAGGAGGCCTTCTCCAGCCGGTCGTACCAGTTGAACTTCATGAAGACCGAGGTGGCGACCAGCACGACGAGGATTGCCGCGGACCACGACCATTGCTTGAGGACGATGAAGATCGGCAGCGTGACGAGGCAGAGCTGCCAGACGATGCCGACGGCGACGTTGGTGAGATCGCGCGCGGCATCGCGGTTGGGAACGAAGGAGGGATCCTCACCCATCACCTTCTCGCGGATCGGCTCCCACCATCCCCAGGGGTTCACGGTCCTGTAGAATTTCTTGAGGACCTCCTCGTCCTCCGGCTTGCTGCAGAACGTCCCGACGAGGCAGCCGATCAGCGAGAGCACGAAGAGGACCGGAAACGTGTAGAGCATGTTGAAGGTGTGCCCGATGGCCCACTCGGCGACGGGGGGCACGACCATGGCGCCCCCGATGCCGGCGACCATTCCCCAGAAGTAGCCGTAGCCGTTGAAGCGCCACCAGTACCACTTCAGCACGTTGGCGACCACGAAGCCGCTGTAGAGCGACCCGACGAGCCACATCATCACGTCCGTGATGCGGTCGGTGAGCAGGCCGAAGACGATGCCGACAACCAGGAAGACAAGGGAGACGATGCGGCTGAGCGCGACCTCCTTGCGTCCCCCGGCATTGGGGTTGATGAAGCGCTTGTAGATGTCGTTCACCACGTACGCGGGCGCGGCGTTGAGCGTGGCCGCGAAGTTCGACATGAAGGCCGCCGCGAGGCCGGCGAGAAGGAAGCCGAGGACGCCCGTGGGAACCTGCCCGCTGAGGACCAGCGGGAGTATCTTCTCGAAATCGGGCGTCTCCTGCGACTGCAGCACCGGCATGCAGAACGCGAGGGCGAGGACGGTGATGCCCGCGATCATCAGGTACCGCGGGAACATGAGGACGACGTTCACCATCCCGTTCATGAGCGAGGCCTCGCGCGGATTCCGGGTGGCGAGGATGCGCTGCATGTCATAGTTGGGCGCGGGGCCCGCGAGGCTGGCGAGGACGCCCTTGAAGAACATCAGGCCGAAGATGATCGAGAACAGGTCGTTTCCATCCCGGTGCAGGGCCGAGTTGGCCGTCTTGAGTATGCCGTCCCAGTTGAGGTCGAGCCTCCAGCCAAAGAACGGGTTCATCCAGCCGGCGGGGATGCTGTGCGCGATCATGTCGGGCGAGACCTTGACGAGCGCGATGATGCCGATGGCGAAGGCCGTCAGCGTCAGGATGGTGAACTGGGCGACCTCGGTGATGACGACGCTGACCATCCCGCCCTTGATGGCGTAGACCGAGGTCAGGCCGAGGAGGATCATGGCGTAGATGTTCTCGTCGGAAAACATCCCGGTGGTCGCGCCCGTGAAATGCCAGGGCAGCATCACGACCGCGAACTTGCCGATTCCCTTGAAGGCGTAGGCGAGCAGGCCGATGACGTTGACCAGGGCGAAGACCACGACGCTCAGGTGGGCGAGGATGCCCCCCCGGTCGGTGCCGAACCGCGTCTGCATCCACTGGGCTCCCGTCAGGACGTTGGAGCGCCGCAGCCACGCGCTCATGAACATCATGAGGAAGATCTGGTTGAACGTCGGCCACACCCACGGCAGCCAGATGCTCTTGAGGCCGTACAGGAAAAGGACGTAGACGAGCCACATCGTGCCGCTGATGTCGAACATCCCGGACGCGTCGGAGACCCCGAGCATGTACCAGGGCAGCTTCTTGCCGCCGAGGAAGTAGCTGTCGAGGTCCTTGGATCCCTTCCGCGAAACCCAGAGGCCGATCGTGATGACGAAGACGAAGTATCCGACGACGATGCCGATATCGAGGGCGTGCAGCTGCATGGGGTGGCGCGAGCGGGGCTGGAGGGTGCGCGGAGCCGGGGGTCGCGGCCGCGATGCTCCGCCAAGAATCGAAACGATTGGCGCGCAGGGCAAACAAAACCCGTGCTCACACGGCCATTTGCGGCGGCGGGGGGGCCCGGGGCCCCGAGGCTTTCGTTCGCCAAGCGAAGATTCTCATTTCCGGGGCTCGGCATCCGCGCGAAAATGGGCATAGATTGCTTCGCGAGCTCTTGGAACCCCCCCGACCATGCACCCTCCTGGAAACCTTGTCCGGCTCATCCTCGTCGCGGGCTGCCTTTGCGGACCGATCGGGGCCGCCGCCGGGGCGCCCCCCAACCCTGTGACCGCCGCTGAGCTGGAGGGCCTTTCCAAGAGCGCGGAGCAGGAGCTGCGCGGCAACATCCTTCCGTTCTGGCTCAAGTATGCGCGGGACCGCGAACACGGCGGCTTCCACTCGTTCATCGGCGAGGATCTGAAGCCGCATGACGACCTGCCGCACGCCGCGCTCCTCACCAGCCGGATCCTCTGGACGTTTTCAGCCGCCTACCGCGCCTACCGCGACCCGGAATACCTGGAAATGGCGCGATGGGCCTACCGCGACCTCGTCGACAGGTTCGTCGACAAGCAGTACGGCGGCCTGTTCTGGACGATCCGCCCGGACGGCCAGCCCGACGATGCGCACAAGCAGATGTACGGGCAGGTCTTCGGAATCTACGGCCTGGCGGAATACTACCGCGCGACGGGCGACGTCGCGGCGCTGCAGCAGGCGGTTGCGATCTACGGCCTGATCGAGAAGAACGCCCATGACCCGGTCAACGGGGGCTACTTTGACGCCCTCAGCCGCGAGTGGCGGCGCGGGGACAACCCGAGGGGCAACCTGCTTGGGGACGCCCCCAAGTCGCAGAATTCCCATATCCACATCCTCGAGGGCTTCACCAACCTGCTGCGCGTGTGGCCCGACGAGGGCCTGCGCCAGCGCGAACGCGAGCTCATCGAGCTCACGATGAGCCGCATCATCGACCCGCGGACGCACCACCTGGTCCTGTTCATGAAGGAGGACTGGACACCCATCGGCGACGATGTCTCGTATGGGCACGACATCGAGCTGAGCTGGCTGCTCGTCGAGGCGGCGGATGTCCTGGGCGACCCGGCGCTCGTGGCCCGGGCGAGGCAGGAGGCGGTGGCGATCGCGAGGGTGACGAACGCCGAGGGGGTCGACACCGATGGCGGCGTGTACAACGAGGGCGACCCGAAGGGTCCCACCAACACGCACAAGGAGTGGTGGGAGCAGGCCGAGGCCGCCGTCGGCTTCCTCAACGCCTACCAGATCTCGGGCGACCCGGCGTACCTCGCGGACTCGCAGAGGAGCTGGCGCTTCATCCAGGAGAGGTTCGTGGACCGGAAACAGGGCGACTGGTACAACACGCTGGAGCGGGACGGCACCCCGATCCTGGAATTCAAGCGCCGCGACGGCATGAGCTTCCCGACCGCCAAGGTGAGCATCTGGAAATGCCCCTACCACAGCGGCCGCTCCTGCATGCAGCTGATCGAGCGGACGGGCGAGCTTCTCGGGCGCGGAACAGGCGACTAGCGGGCGTTTTCAAATCGACGGTACCTGAGGATTGATGATCCGTGGCGCGAGGGGCGTTATGATGAGATTCTTGCGGGCGTTGAGGAGCTGGCAGCGGGCGGCCGTGGTGACCTATGTGCTGATTCCAGCCGGGTGTGCCGGGCAATCAGCGGACGGAATTGCGGCTCGACACCTCGCGGCTGTCGGTGGATTGGACCGACTTGTTGCCATTCGCGCGTCGATTACGGAGACGATAATGACCTTGGATGGGAAACAGAGCACCTGTGTCTATTATCTAAAACGTCCGAACAAGGTGGGGATGGAAATGGCCTATCCGGCAGTTGCCGCGGTCATGGCCTACAATGGCGTTGTCGGCTGGAAGCAGGCCATCATGTCAAATGGCGAAAGACGCCCGCCATCGCCTATCACCGAGAGTGAGACCCGTCACATCATCGAGGATTTCGAGGGTAGCTTTGCAGATAGCCTGCTTGATTATGAAAAGGGCCATGTGCAGCTAAGATTGGCGGGCCGAGAAAGTGTGTTGGGCAGCGATGCCTATATATTGGAAATAACGCGCCAGGATGGTGCAACCGAGCGAAGGTTCATCGATATCAAGTCCTACATGGAGGTTGCGACCAGCCATCGGGACGCGGGAAGCGGGGTGTTGTATAAGATGATCCGCGACGATTTCCGGCGCTCGGGCGGAATCATGGTCCCGTTTCACGAGGTGTTATACAGGGACGGCAAAGTCTTTATGGAGACAACATGCACCAAGGTGCGTTTCCTGAGCAGCATGGACGACAGTGTGTTTGAGAAACCACAATTCTAGGCGCAGCCGGGCTCACCCTGCTAGAAGCAAGTCGAGCATCTTCCGGTCGAGCTTGTGCCCTTGGAAATCCTCGTAGGCCACGTCGGCGCGCCCGCTGTCGACGATGCCGAACGAGCCGCGCAGGTTCCACATCGCCCATCCCCAGCCGGCCTCCTTCCATAGGGCCAGGAGATCGGTCATCCAGCCAAGGCAGGCGTCGTGGGGCGTCTTGTTGAGGCAGCCCCATTCGCCTACGTGAACCGGGGCGCCCTGGTCGGTGAGGGGCTTCCACTTGGTGATGAGCTCGGCGCGGAGCTTTTCGCGGTCCCAGAGCACGCCGTTCTTGTCGACCATGGGCCATGTGGGCCGCTCCAGCGACTCAAACTCCCTCGCCGGCACCCACGCGGCGGTGTAATGGCTGATCATCTTCGGGAGATAGCCACGCGTGCTCTGCACGATGCCCTCGTCGACGAGGCCCATCACGGGGGTCTGGCCGATGTCGGCGCCGTCGGCGACGATGAGCCGGTCGGGGCTCACCTCGCGTATGGTGGCAATCAGGGCGCGCGCGATCTCGACGTACCGGGACTGGTCGGGCATCCAGGGCGGCTCGTTGAACAGGTCAAAGCTCAGGCGGGAGCTCGGGATGTCCCGGTACCGCTCGGCCAGATGGCGCCAGTGATGCCTGGCGGCCTCAAGGGCGAGCTGCATCTGGTCCGGCGGGCTGTCGAAGAGCTGGTGCGGCTCGAGTTCGCGGCCATTGACGCAGTATCCCGGTATGCGGTGCAGGCAGAGGTTGATGTAGACGCCGTGCCGCCGGCCCATTTCGATGGCATCGTCGACGGGCTTGAGCGCGTTGTCGTCGATTTTCATCCAGTCCTTCGGGTCCGACCACGCCCAGTAGGAGAGGGGAAGGCGGGCGAAGTTGAATCTCCAGCCGGCCATCCACTCGAAATCGGTCTCCCTGTAGGCCAGGGCACGCGTGCCTCGCGAGCCGCCGGAGAGGTTGAAGCCGCGCCAGCGCGGGATGCGCGGCTGGCGGCGGCCCGCGGGCGCAGTGGCGCAGGACGGGAGCAGCGTGCCCGCCGCCGCCGCGGCCGAGACAGTGATGAATTCGCGGCGCGTCATGATGGCCTCAGTGGACGGACATGGACTCCATGCCCGGGTGGGCGGCCACGCCCGAAAGACCCGCGTCCTCGAGGCCGGGACAGCCGTCGGATGCGGCCACGGCGAGAACCGGCCCGGCGAACGAAAGGAGGCAGAAAAGAGGCGTTGCCAAGGAGGAGCGCAAGGGTGGGCGAGTGGGCCGGCGGGGCGGATCCCGCATCGCGAGCCCGATCCCATGAACCGCCGATTCCGCAGGGAAGTCAATCCGCAGGCCGGTCAGGCCGGCACCAGCCGGGCCCGTGGGGCATTCCCATCTTCCAGGCTCGCCTTGCGCCGGGATTGCCTCGAATCCGTCGACGGGGATAACTTGCCTGGATGAAGGTTCAAAGCGCGCCTCCAGGCTCCAGGGCCAATCCCTGGTGGACCGCGGCGCTTGTCCTGGCGCTGACGCTTGCCTGCTACTGGCCGGCGCTGCGCGGGGAGATGCTGTGGGATGACGACGCCCATGTCACCCGCCCGGAGCTGCGGCCGGTGGCGGGATTATGGCAGATCTGGTCCAACGTCTACGCCACGCATCAGTACTATCCCTTGCTTCACAGTGCTTTCTGGATCGAGCACCGGATGTGGGGCGATGCGACGCTCGGCTACCATCTTGCCAACGTGCTTCTGCACGCCACGGCGGCGTGCCTCCTGGCCCTCCTCCTTCGCCGGCTCAACGTTCCAGGCGCATGCTTGGCGGGACTGCTTTTCGCCGTGCACCCGGTCTGCGTCGAATCCGTCGCCTGGATTTCGGAGCAGAAGAACACGCTGTCGCTGGTCTTCTACCTGTTGGCCGCGCTCGCATACCTGCGGTTTGACCGTGACCGGGGGCAGCCTGCGGCCACCCGGGCCTACCTCCTGGCGACCTTCCTGTTCCTGTTGGCGCTTCTGACCAAGAGCGTGACGGCGACCCTGCCGGCCGCGCTGCTCGTCGTCTTCTGGTGGCAGCGCGGCCGTCTCGCCTGGAGCCGCGACATTCGGCCGCTGATCCCCTGGTTCATCTTCGCGATCGCGGGCGGCCTGTTCACGTCCTTTGTCGAGCGAAAGCTTGTCGGGGCGGAGGGCGCCGAATTCGACCTGACGCTTGTGCAGCGCTGCCTGCTGGCCGGCCGCGTGATCTGGTTCTATTTGGGCAAGCTCCTATGGCCGGCACACCTTGCCTTCATGTACCCGCATTGGGACGCAAAGTCAGCGGCCGCCGGCTGGACCGGATACCTGGTCGCGGCGGTGCTGGTGACGGTCGTGCTCTGGCTCCTTCGCCGGCGATGGCGGGGTCCGCTGGCCGCGTGGCTGTTTTTTGTCGGCTCGCTGTTTCCCGTGCTGGGTTTCTTCAACGTCTACCCCTTTATCTTTTCCTATGTCGCCGACCACTTCCAGTACCTTGCCAGCATGGGGGTGTTCGCCGCGTTGTCGGCAGGTGCGGCCGGCCTCCTCGGTCGAGCCTCCCCTCCCGTCCGGATCGCCGGCTGGGGAGTCGCCGCGGCGCTCATCGCCTCCCTCGGCATCCTGAGCCACGCGGAAAGCCGGATCTATGCGGACGGGCCCACCCTGTACAAGGCGACCCTCGAGCGAAATCCGGAATGCTGGCTGTGCCGCAACAATCTTGGCATATGGTACGAGGGCCGCGGGGAGTCGAAGGAGGCGCTCTTCCAATATGAGGAGGCCCTCCGCCTGAAAGGCGACTACGCCCCCGCGCACAACAACCTGGGAATTGTCCTGGCCAAGATGCCCGGACGGCTGGATGAGGCTATCGCCCAATACCGGGAGGCCCTGCGCCTGCAGCCGGATTATGCCGAGGCCCACAACAACCTCGGGATCGCCTGGTACAATACGCCGGGACGCTTGAATGAAGCGGTCGCCGAGTACAAGGAGGCCTTGGGAATCAAGGCGGATTTTGCCGAGGCCCACAACAACCTGGGGAACGCATTTTCACGGATGCCCGACCGGTTGGAGGATGCGGTCGCCCAGTATCGGGAGGCGCTTCGGCTGCTGCCGAATTCCGCGGACATCCACTTTAACATCGCCCTGGTGCTCCTTCGAATCCCGGGCAGGGAAAATGAGGCTGCCGATGAGCTCGAGGCGGTCCTGCGAATCAAGCCCGGGAACGGGTTGGCCCGGCGAATCCTTGCCCAGATCCGGGCGAGTCGCCCCTGAAACACGGGCCTCCCCCGTCGCGGCCATCGAAACGGCCCGCTTCCGCGGGCGCCACGGTTCCCAGGTCGCGCGGAGCCCGGGATTCCGGCTGCGGGGCGGGGATGCCTTCTCAAGTTCAAGACAAAGGATCTCATTAACATATAGTCGGATTACGGATACGCTCTTGGCGGTTCCCCTTCAATTATCGGCCGCGCCGTCCGAATTCCCCGGCTTCCCGCAGGGCGCGGTTGTGTTACCCCATATCCCCGCCATGAAGCTTAAGATTGTCGGTCCCGCATTGCCGAATATTCCCTGGCAGCCAAAGCCCCAGGACAACCCCGATCTGATGTGGCGCTACGACGCCAACCCCGTGATCGGGCGCCGCCCGCTCCCCCGGGTGACGGGCATCTACAACAGCGCGGTCGTGCCCTGGAAGGGCGGCTTCATCGGCGTATTCCGGACCGAGGGGATGGACCGCATTCCGCACCTGCATGTCGGGAGAAGCCCGGACGGCATCAATTTCGAGTTTGAGCCGAAGCCCATCGAGCTCAAGTGCGACGACCCGGAGGTTCGCCGGTTTGAATACGCCTACGATCCGCGGGTCACCCTTGTGGACGGCGTCCACTACGTCACCTGGTGCAACGGCTACCACGGGCCGACCATCGGCATCGCGAAGACGCGTGACTTCGTCCGCTTCGAGCAGCTGGAGAACGTCTTTCTGCCCTACAACCGCAACGGCGTCCTCTTCCCGCGCAAGTTTGGCGGGAAATTCCTGATGCTCAGCCGGCCCTCGGACACGGGGCACACGCCCTTCGGCGACATCTTTGTGAGCGAGAGCCCCGACCTCGTCCACTGGGGCAGGCACCGGCACGTCATCGGCCGCGGCGGCCCGTGGTGGCAGGGGACCAAGATAGGCGCCGGCCCTTCGCCGATCGAGACGAGCGAAGGCTGGCTTCTCTTCTACCATGGCGTCACGACCACCTGCAACGGCTTCGTGTATTCGATCGGCGGGATGCTGCTCGACGCCAAGCAGCCCTCCAAGGTCGTCGCCTGCGCCAGGGAACCCTTCCTGGTTCCGGAGGCGCCCTACGAGCTCGCGGGCTTCGTGCCCGGCGTCTGCTTCCCGGTGGGTTGCCTGTGCGACTCGGCGACAGGCCGCATCGCCCTGTACTACGGCGCCGCCGACACGTTCACCGCGCTTTGCTTTTGCGACGCGGAGACCGTCGTGCGGTTCATCAAGGACAATCCCCTCCGGAAATAGCCGGATCCGCCCCGGGGCGGCCCCCCGCGCTTGCCTACCGGTGGCGATGCTCGCAGCTTGGGACGGTGAAACCCCAGGTGCTGCTGATCTTCCGAACTCGCTTCGAGGAGAGCATGGCGATGCTCAAGGGCATCGCGCATTTCGAGCGCACGCACCATTACTGGACGGCTTTCCACGACGACCAGGCCCGCTCCGAGACGGACCCGCGGTGGCTTGCCAGCAAGAATTGGAGCGGCGTCATCAGCAGGCACACGACGCCCCAGCTCGTGCGCGCCTGCGCCGAGCGCGGGATCCCGCTGGTGGACCTGAACGACGTCGAGCCGTACCCCGGCGTCCCGAAGATCAGGCCCGACAATGTCGGCATCGGCCATCTCGGCGCGGAGCATTTCATCGAGCGGGGATTCCAGCATTTTGGCTTCTCCGGCTTCTCGAACGCGAGCTGGTCGCGCGAGCGCCGCGACGGGTTCGCGGAGGCGGTCCGCCTCGCGGGGCACGAGTGCTTCGTGTCCGACGTCGATTACCCCGGGGACCTCACCCCGTTCTGGGAGGAGGACCAGATCAGCAAGCTGGCCGGCTGGCTCAAGGTCCTCCCGAAGCCGATCGCGCTGATGGCCTGCGTCGACATGCGGGCGCAGCAGCTCATCGGCGCGGCCCATGCCAACGGCATCCTTGTGCCCGAGGAGATCGCCGTCCTGGGCGCAAACAACGACACGATCCGCTGCGAGCTGGCCGATCCCGCCCTCTCAAGCGTGGCGCCCAACGCCTTCCAGTCGGGGTTCCGCGCGGCCAACCTGCTTCGCGAGATGCTCTCCGGCCGGAAGCCGAAGGTCCTCGACCAGCGCGTCGAGCCCATCGGGGTCGTGACCCGGCACTCGACGGACGTCCTCGCCGTCGAGGACCGGAATGTCATCGCGGCCCTGAGCTACATCCGCGAGCAGGCCTGCCTGGGGATCTCGGTGGAGGAGGTCCTGCAGCACGCCCACGTGTCGCGCAGCCAGCTGGAGCGGAAGTTTCGCCAGCATATCGGCCGCTCGCCGCAGTCGGAGATCAGGCGGGTGCAGCTCAAGAAGATCCGCCAGCTTCTCCTTGAGACCGACTTTCCCCTCAAGCGGATCGCCGAGCTGACCGGATTTGAGCACATGGAGTACATGTGCGTGCTCTTCAAGCGCCTCACCGGCGAATCCCCGGGCGTGTACCGCGCCAAGATGCAGGACAAGTCGCTCCTCGGGACGGCGGCAAGCAAGAGTGCGTGAGGCCCGGCGCCGATCCACGGTGAGCGCATCCCGACCATGGCTCCTGCTGGGGATGCTGCTGGCGCATGCCGCCAGCGCCAAGCCTATCGAGTTCGACTTCGTGGCGCCCGACAACCCGATGACCCGCAACCCGTTCGCCCGGGAGCTGTGGGCCGAGGTCACCACGCCGTCGGGCCAGAAGCTCACGCTGCCGGCCTACTACGCGGAGGGCGGTCTCTACGCCGTCCGCGCCCGGCCCGATGAACGGGGCACCTATCGTTTCGGCGCGGTCTCGGAAACGACGCTGGGCGTCCATGCGACGGAACTGGTCGTCAGCCTGGTCTCCGCCGCCGAGGTGCAGAACCCGGCGAGGACCCGCCTGCCCTCCATCCTGCGCAACCCCAAGGATCCCCGGCGGTTCATGCGCTCCGACGGCGTTGCCTTCGCCCCCGTCGGCGCGAACCTCGCCTGGGCCCCGGACGACCGGCCCGACCGCCTCAACTACTACCTGGGCGCGCTTCCGGCGTTCGCCCATGCGAACCTCAACTGGATGAGGGTATGGATGGCGCACTGGGGCGGCCTGAACCTGGACTGGCTGCCCGCGGACATGGGCCCGTCGCCAAAGCCCGGCAGGTTCGACGAACGCGTCGCCGAGACGTGGGACAAGCTCCTGGAGGCCGCCGAGGACAACGGGGTCTACATCCAGGTCGTCCTTCAGCATCACGGCCAGTTCAACACCGCGAATGACTCCAACTGGGCCCAGAACCCCTGGAATGCCGCCAACCCGGGCGGCTTCCTGAGGTCGCCCGTCGATTTTTTCACGGATCCGGACGCCCGGGTCATCTCGCTCGTCAAGTACCGCTACATCGTCGCCCGCTGGGGCTGGTCTCCCGCCGTCTTTGCCTGGGAGCTGTTCAACGAGGTGCACTGGACGGACGCGATCAAGCAGGGCCACGAGGCCGATGTCGCCCGCTGGCACGCCGAAATGGCCACGTTCATCCGCTCGGTCGACGCTTACGGGCATCTCGTCACCACGAGCACGGACAACCTGCGCAGCCCGATCTACGAGAAAATGGACTTCTACCAGCCGCACCTCTACGCGGCCAACCTCGTCGCGGCCGCGCGCAGCTTCGATCCCGCCAGTGACTCGCTCGACCGCCCCGTCTTCTATGGCGAGATTGGGGATGACCATCAGCCCGTGTCGGCGGAGGTCAAGAAATCCGGCCTGAACATCGTGCCGCCCATCTGGGCGAGCATCATGGGGCAGGGCTCGCTGGCCGCGCAGCCCTGGAATGGCTGGCAGCTGCTCGAGCAGCACCGGCTGGAAGAGCTGGGGGCGGTCTTTCGATTCCTTGTGCTCAGCCGGCTGTATGCGCAGACGGGGCTCCAGCCGTTCTCGGCCGTTGTCGAGTGCGCGGAACGCGTACCGCTGAAGATCCTCGGGGGCCAGTTCTGGCAGCGCCGGGCCGCCCCGGACTTCACCTACCCGGTCGATGGCAGCGAGCCGATTGAGGCGGCGGACGTCCCGGCCGCCCTGGCAGGCCCGGCCTCCAGCTTCTCCGAGGGGTTTCCAGACCACGCGACGTATCATCTCGACCTGCCGCGGCAGACCAGCGTGCGCGTCCGGGTGGGCGCCCTGGGTCCCGGCGTGACCGGTCTTCGGGTGAGCGTCGACGGCCACATCGAGGAGACGCATCGATGGCCCGGCGGCGCGGAGGCCCCGGTGCCCTCCGAACTCACGGTGTCGATCGGCCCGGGCCGGCACGTGCTCCTCATCGAGAACCCCGGCCCGGAATGGATCGAGGTGCCCGAGATAGACCTTGGCCTCGAGACGTCCGCCCTCGCCTCGATCGGCCGCCGGAACGACCGCTTCATCGCGGCCTGGATATGGCACCGGGCAAACCTCTACGCGCTCACTCCCGCCGCGGCGGTGGCGGGAACGGTGGACCTGGACAACCTGGCTGCCGGGTCATGGAAGGTCACCTGGTGGGACACGCTCAAGGGCGCCGCGTCGCCTTCCAAGCTGGTCGAGCATCACGGCGGCACGCTGAGGCTCGAGACCCCGCCGATAAGCCGCGACGCCGCGGTCGTGCTCACCCGGGAGGAATGAGTCATTTGCCGGGCTCGGCGAACCATGCGAGGGCAAGGAGATCGTCGCCGGGGGACTGGATATTGCCTTCGTCCAGGGCGTCCAGCAACCCGGCGGCAATGGCCATTCCCCGCTCCCGGGGCGCCCTGGCGAGGACCACCAGCGCCTCCGCGGAAAGGGGATCCCCCAGCGAATAGGGTCGGACAAAAAGCCCCGGCTCCGATCCCGGAGGCGCGGCGAAGTACCGGCGGCTGCCCGGGTCGTAGAATTCCGTGTCGAGCCGGGCCAGGAGCCTCTCCGCGAGCGCGTCCGCGCCCCCGTCGTTCGCCGCGCGGGCGAACTCGCGGCAGCCCAGCGCCAGCGCCGCATAGTCCTCGGGGGCGCCGGGCCCGGATGAGCCCGGCAGGTGGCGGAGGCCGCCGTCGGGGAGGAGAAACGCGGCCTTCACCGCACCCAGGGTTCGTTTCGCCTCCTTCAGGTAGCGGGGATCGCCAAGCTGCGCCCCTGTGCGGGCGAGCGCGGCCAGCATCAGGCCATTCGCGCCCGCGGTGGCTCGTTCGTCGAGCGGCGGCGGCGGCCTGAGGTCGCGCTGGGCGAGAAGGCGGGCGGCGGACGCGGCGTCGCCCCTGTCCTCCGCGGTCGAGGAGACCAGGAGGTTCCTTGAGGCGTAGACGCCGGACGGATCGTCGGCGGCCGGCACGTTCCCCCCTGGCTCGGCGCCGTGGGCCTTCTTGAAAGCCGGCGAATCCGCCCCGAGGACCTTGTCGATCTCCGATTCGGTCCATGCATAGTAGCCGGCGAACTCGTCGCCCGTCGCATCCTGCACCGCGGCAAAGGTGCCATCGGGGCGTGCGAGGCGGCTGAGCGCGAAGTCGAGCGCGCCGCGGGCGCACCGCTCGAACGTCCTCGTGTCGGCCCCCTGGGCCGCGTCGAGGAAGGCAAGCGCGACCCGGGCCTGGTCGGCGAGCACCTTCTGGGGATAGGGCAGGCGCCACGCCGCGTCGCTCGCGTACCGGAAGAATCCCCCATCGAGCGGATCGCGCACGGCGCTCGTCGAAAGCGCGCGCAGCGTCCTGAGCGCCGCCTCGCGGTCCCCTTTGGGCCGTCGC
Source organism: Opitutaceae bacterium (assembly GCA_003140665.1). Taxonomy (GTDB): domain Bacteria; phylum Verrucomicrobiota; class Verrucomicrobiia; order Opitutales; family Opitutaceae; genus Palsa-1447. The sequence goes on along the minus strand of PLKS01000093.1, from coordinate 7,039 downwards.
AGGAGGAAACGGGTGAGCTCGGGTTCCGGGAGCTTCGGCGGATCGCTGTAGCCGCCCCTCGCGGGGTCAAAGCTCTGCCGCCAGGCGTCGGCGGCCGCCGAGAGCCTCGCCGTGTTCCTGTCGATGCTCCAGGCTGACGGCTGGGCGGTCCGCGTCGCGGGCGTGAGCTGGGCGACGGCCTCCGCGGCGCGCCTGCGGCAACCCGCGGCGTCGGCAACCCACGCGTCCAGGGCCTCCTTTGCCTGCTTCAGAAAGCCGGGCCTGCCCCAATCCTCGGACGGCGACAGGTAGGTGGCGCCTTCATAGGGCTGGAGCTCGGGGGTGAGCCAGACATTCAGGGGCCAGCCGCTCTGCTGCTTCACGTCTCCCACGTAGGCCTGGTAGAGCGAGGCCAGGTCGGGGCGCTCCTCGCGGTCGACCAGCACGCACACAAACCGCTGGTTGAGCCATTCCGCCGTATCCCTGTTCGAAAACGTCTGCCGGCGCATCGCGCGGGCGAGCTCGCTCGAGAAGAATCCCATGAAGAGAAAAATGGGCTTCTGCTCGCGCTTCGCCCGGTCAAGCGCCTCGCCGCTCCAAAGGTTCCAGTCAACCGGGCTTCCCGCAAAGCTCCGCAGAAACGCCGAGGGTTCACTGCGCAGCTTCTCGGAGGCCGTTCCTGCGAATGCGCCGGAGGCAAAGCCCGGGAGCAGGAGAGCGGTGAGGATTCTGGCCGGGAATAGATTGAGCCTCGGGAGGGGCCGGCGGGCGCGTTGGGAAGGCATGATATCCAGCCGACATGGATGGTCCCGGGGCCGGTTCCATGCAACGTTCTTCCAATGCGGGAAGGCGCCTCCCGGCCCGCACTTCACCCGGCGTGCCCCGGGGGCGGGAGCCCGTCCGGGCTTGCCGTGGCGCATCGGGCCCATAGCATAAGGACGCCGACTCTGTACCATGGATCAAGGCAGCGCGCCGGCGCCCTGCCGTAACCCCCCAGCCCCATGTCCTCCCATATTCTTGATCTCGCCTCGCCAAACCTTTCCCTGATTCCGACGCTCTGCTGCGCATTCGCGGTCGGCGTCGTGGTGCCCGCCCGCGGGGCCGACCAGGCGGCCCCGGTCGGGGTCTTCGACCAGCACGGCGACATCGGAGGCGCCGGCCTCCCTGGCAGCTCCGTGTTCGACAGGGATTCCCAGGAATATCTCCTGTCGGCCTCCGGAACCAACATGTGGGGCGACCACGACGAGTTTCAGTTCGCCTGGAGGAAGGTGAAGGGGGATTTCATCATCCAGGCCTTCACGCAATTCCTGGGGGAGGGCATCGACCCGCACCGAAAGATGGGGCTCATCGTCCGCGCAAGCCTCGACCCGCGCTCGCCCCACGTGAACGCGTGCAGGCACGGCAGCGGGCTGACGTCGCTTCAGTTCCGCACGGCCGACGGCGCGCCGACCGGGGAGATCCGGCTCAAGATAGAGGGCCCGGATGTCCTTCAGCTCGAGAGGTCGGGCAAGAAATTCACGATGTCGGCCGCGCACTTCGGCGACACATACTCCACGCAGGACTTCGACGCGATCGACCTGCCCGACGAGGTGTTCGTCGGCATCTACATCTGCGCGCACAACAACTCGGTCCTGGAGAGGGGTGTCTTCAGGAATGTCCGGCTGATCCGCCCCGCGAGCCGGGACTTCGTTCCGTACCGGGACTACATCGGGAGCGACATCGAGCTGCTCGACGTCGAAACGGGCTTCCGCAAGACGGTCTGCCGCGCGGAGGATTCGCTCCAGGCGCCCAACTGGACGCCGGACGGCAAGCGTCTCGTCTACAATCACAACGGACGGATATACAGCTTCGACCTCGCCAAGCGCGAATCGACGCCCATCGACACCGGCTCCCAGGTCCACTGCAACAACGACCACGCGCTTTCGTCCGACGGACGGATGCTGGGGATCAGCAGCGGCTCCACCTCGATGGTTTACACGCTGCCGATCAAGGGGGGCGCCCCCCGCCGGATCACGCCGGCCGGCCCCTCCTACCTGCACGGCTGGTCCCCGGACGGGAAATTCCTGCTGTTCACGGGCGCCCGGAACGGGGCGTTCGATATCTACAGGGTCCCGGCCTCGGGAGGCGCCGAGGAGCGCCTGACAACCGCGAAGGGGCTCAACGACGGGTCGGAGTACACGCCCGACTCAAGGGCGATCTTCTTTAATTCCGACCGGACCGGGAAGATGCAGGTATGGCGGATGAATGCGGACGGATCGGGGCAGACCCAGGTCACGGACGATGAGTTCAACAACTGGTTCCCGCACATTTCACCCGATGGCAAGACGATCGTCTTCATCAGCTTTCCGCCGGAGATTCGGTCCGATGACCATCCCTTCTACAAGCGCGTGTACCTGCGCAGGATGCCGGTCGATGGGGGGAAGCCCACCGTCGTGGGCTATGTCTACGGAGGTCAGGGGTCGATCAACGTCAATTCCTGGTCGCCCGACAACAGGATGATCGCCTTCGTCAGCAATTCGGACTCGTTCTGACGCCATCTGTGGAAAGCAAATTGCCGCCCGGCTTGCGCCGGGCGGCAATTGAGCGGGAAAATCCGATCAGAACTTGAACTTGACGGTTCCGAACACCTCGGTCCCGGGCAGGGGAACGATGCCTTCGAGCGCATAGGTTGCGACCGAGGGCTCCCAGTTGTGCTGGTTTGTGACGTTCGTCCCCGAGAGCCGGAACTCCCAGCGCTTCATCTTGTAGAACACCTCGGCGTCCACGGAATACTGCGTCGGTATGACCAGATAGCCCTGGTAGTCGTTGTTCATCGGGCTCGTCACGAGGACGTTCGATTCGATCCCGAAGCCGCATGGAAACGTATAGGAAGCGAGCGCATTGAACGTGTCCAGGGGCTGGCCTGGGGCGCGCAGCCTTCCGCTGGACTGTTGCGGGGCCGTTCCGCCCTCGTCCTGCGGTATTGGCGGGCCACCGGGAAGCTGGTTTCCGTCGTAGCCCTGGAACGGGAATGTCGCCGCGGTCACGGGCGAGCTTCCATTGATCCATGAGTAGCCCAGCGTGGCGAAGAACTGCTTGTTCGGCTGGTAGTTGATCGAGAGCTCATAGCCGTAGAACTGGTACTCGATGACCGGCGATCCCTGGGGCTTGCTCTGCCTCGACTGCGTAAAGACGTCGTTGCTGATGAAGAGCCTGTTGTTATCCAGCTGAAACTTCGCTCCCAACTCGACCAGCTGGCTTTGCTCCGAGAACAGGGATCGCGGAATCGTGGGATTGCCAAGCGCGTCCGCATACAGGCCGAATCCACCGCCATCAGCCAGGTCCCCTGTGTAGTTCTGGCTGTAGTTGTACGTGAGGTAGGTGCTGACGAAGGGATTCAACTTGTCGACGATGCTGATGTTCGCATTGGGCTCCCCGACCTCGATCGACGCCGAGGCGGCCGTGTTGAGGGGGTCCCTCGACTGAACGTGCATGACGTCCAGTCGGGCGCCGGTGATCAGGTTCCAGCTATCGCTGAGCTTCCAGGTCGCCTGGAAGTAAGGCGAAATCTCCTCCTCGTCCGAGTCGTTGGTGTCGTCGTTCAGGTCGAAATACATCCCGCCGCCATTGCCCGACCCGGGGCCGAAGGTTCCGAGCGCGGGAGTCGAATATCGGTTCTCAAACCCCGGCGTGGGCACTCCCAGGAATCCGCCCGGGCCATTCACGGAGAGGTAGGAGTTGATGTCGGAGCGAAGCGCCGCATTCGAGAGATCCCACACGTTGACGGGCTCGAAGAAGAAGTCGTCATAGGCCCGCGTGCTCTGGTATTTTTCCTCCAGGCCGGTGTTTATCGTCACATACGGCTTCGAGATGATCACCCCGGTCCGGTTGTCGACGAACCATGAAGGATCGATGATCTCGCTGTAGCCGTCGGAATTGAACGTGTCGCGCTTGGTGTAGCTGAACATCGTGTTGTTCACGACCTTGATGTCGGTGGACAGCGCGAGGGTCTGGATCACCTGGGTGTTGTATTCCATGCCGTGGGCATGGCTGGCGGGGCCCTGTGCGGTCTCGTGATAGTCGACCGGGACGGGCGCGCCGAAGTCGATGACGTCGCCGCCACCCGGGCCTCCGCCGACATTGATCGCGTTTTGAACGTTTCCGGGCCCTGCCATCGTCCCGCCGTCCACGTTTGTTCCCGGGATGTACAAACCGTTTGAAATGAGGGCCTGCGTCGGCCGGTTGATGCCGAAGTTTTCCCTGTAATCGGCCCAGAACGCCTTCGACATCACGAAAACCTCATAATCCTTGGTGGGGCGCCACGTTACGGCGCCGTAGAACGAGGTGGTCTCCTTGATCCAGTCGTACCAGTAGCCGTCGCTGTCCTCGCCCGAATAGCTGAAACGGTAGGCCAGCGTCGGGCTGATGGGGCCGCCGGTGTCAATGGTCCATCGATTCGTGTCGTAAGAGCCTACGGTGTAGCTGATTGTAGTCTTGTTGCTGTCAAAGAAGGGCTGCTTGGAAATCATGTCCACGAACCCTCCGACATAGGCGGAGGCGCCCTGCACCGCGGTTGCGGGACCGGGGACGATGTTGACCGACTCGACGATGTTGAAGTCGATCGGCATGCCGTCGCCGCTCTCGCCGATCCTCTGGCGCATCCCGTTCATGAACACATCCGACGACTGTCCGCGGATGCTGGGATTCGAGGGCGAGCCGAAGTTGGAGTCCGTGTAGGAGCTCGAGGTCAGCTTGCTGAATTGAGTGGTGTCCTGGATGTCGATGACATCCATCTGCTCGCGCGAGATGATCGTCACGTTCCTGGGGACATCCAGGATGTTGTCCTCCGTTCCGAACACCGACGTGAACGGCCGGGCGGTCGGAAGGATCTGCTGGTCGATCGGCACGTCGCTCACCTGATATTTTTCCATCTGGATGGCGGCCTCCGTGGATGCAGGCGTCGTCGGCGCAGGGGCGCCGGAGACCTGCGCCGCACTCGGGGCCGTGGTGGTCGTAGTCGTCGTTGTCGTTGGCGGCGGCGGAGTGGCGGTTTGCGCCAGGCCCAACGGTGCGAAAGTCGCCAGGGTCAGGCTGGCGACGAGCCCAATTCGATAGGTGTAATGCATAGGTTTGCAGAGACCCTGAGCATTCGACATGCCAGAACCCCAAATCGTGTCCGTTTGGGGGGAGGTCACGCCGGGCGCCGGGCCTGCCGCCCGCAGGAACCCGGGCGCCTGTTAATGCGCCACGACCTTGGCCGGCGAGGGCAGCTCGGCCGACGTCCAGCCGCCGCCCAGGGCCTGTATCAGCGCCACGCTCGATGTCAGCTGCGACGAGACGATGCCGAGCGCGGTTTCGCGGTTGGTCAGTTCGGTGACCTGCGCGGCGACGACGGTGGTGAAGTCGACCGTGCCGGCGTTGTACTCGTTCAGCGCGATCTGGGCGGCCTGGACGGCCTCGTTGACCGCGTCCTGCTCCACCCCCGCCTCGGAATTGAGTATCCGCAGGCCTGCGAGGTTGTCCTCCACCTGCTGCAGGGCCGTGAGCACCGTCTGGCGATAATTGGCGGCGGCGGCCTCGTAGGCGGCCCTTGCCGAAAGCACGACGTCGTGGCGCTGCCCCCAGTCGAGCAGCGTGTCGGTGGCCTGGGCGCCCAGCGTCCAGAACTTGAAGGGCGTGGTGATGAGCTGGTTGAGCGGCGAGCCCTCGTAGCCTGCGGCCCCGGAAATGCTGAACGTCGGGTAGTAGGCCGCCGTCTGGATCCCGACCTTCGCGTTCGCCGCCGCGGCCAGGCGCTCGGCCGACGCCACGTCGGGCCTGCGCTCGAGGAGGCTTGACGGCATCTGCGCGGGGACCTGCGGCATCGTGATCCCCATGGCCGGCCTTCTCGCGATTGAGAAGTCCGCGGGCGCCTTTCCGAGGAGGACCGCGATCGCATGCTCAAACTGGGCGCGCTGGACGCCCACGCCGATCAGCTGCGCCCGCGTGCTGTCGAGCTGCGTCTGGGCGGTGATGATGTCGCTGCGCGCCGCCACGCCGACCGCGTACTTGTTCTTCGTTATGGAAACCGTCCGCCTGTAGGCCTCCACCGCGTTTTCGAGCAGCCGGATCTCGTCGTCCGCCGCCCTGAGCGCGACATAGTCCTGGGCGAGGGTTCCCTGCATCGAAAGGCGGGCGGAGGCCACGTTGGCGGCATCCGACTGGGCGGTCGCGACGTCGGCTTCCACCGTGCGCCGGAGCTTCCCCCAGAAGTCAGGCTCCCAGGAGGCCTGCAGCTCGGCGGCGTAGGTCGACGAAGTGAGGCCGCGGCCGGGCAAGGATTCCGACGCCGGGACCTTGGACCGCTGGGCCGAGCCCAGGGCGCCGATCGTCGGAAGATAACCCGTCCTGTCCGAGCGGGCTATCTGCCTCGCCTCCTCGTAATTGTCGACCGCCTGGACAATCGTGAGGTTGGACGCTTCCACCTGGGCCTCGAGGTCGTTGAGGACCGGATCGCTGAAGACCTCCCACCACGGTCCCCTCCTTGTGCGGTCGCTCGGGGCCGCCGTCTTCCATCCCGCGTCCTCCTTAAAGGCCGCGGGCATGGCGACCTCGGGCCGCTTGTAGTCCGGGCCGACGGCGCACCCGGCGGCGAGGAGGAGGAACGCCGCGCCGTGCGCGAGGCGCGCCGCGCCCCGGCGCGCCTTCGTGGAATGTCTAGGTGTCAAATCCATCGTGTCGTTGGTGTTGGACCTCAAATCGGCGTGAGCTCCGGCGCCTTGCCGGAATGAATGAACCCCAGCCTCACCCAAGTTCGGCGGAGCCAGACGCTCGCGCGCTCGACGTAAAGGTAAACGACCGGGGTCGTGTAAAGCGTAAGCAACTGGCTGACCACAAGGCCGCCGACGATCGAAATGCCAAGCGGCTGGCGAAGCTCCGCTCCGTCGCCGTAGCCGATGGCGAGCGGCACCGCGCCCAGGATTGCCGCCATCGTCGTCATCAGGATCGGCCTGAAGCGAAGCTGGCAGGCCCTGAAGATCGCATCACGGGGGCTCAGCCCCTCCGTGCGCTCCGCCTCGATCGCGAAGTCGATCATCATGAT
>PLKS01000027.1:16668-18875 GCA_003140665.1 Opitutaceae bacterium | reverse complement strand
TCGAGAAGGGATACGACGAGAAGTACGGCGCCCGTCCGCTCAGGCGGGCCGTCGAGCACTATCTCGAGGATCCCCTTGCGGAGGCGATCCTTCGCGGGGAAGTCAAGGAAGGCGAGTCGGTCGAGGTGGTGCGCGATGGCGAGGTCCTCAATTTCAAGCAAAAGACGCCACCCGCCACCACGGGCGTGGCGCCCTGAAGAAAAAGGCGGCCAACCGCCGCCGACCAAGGCCCCGCCCCCGATCCCATCGGGAGCGGGGTTTTCAGTCGCGGCCGGCGGCCCTCCCCGTCTAGAATGTCCGGCGCCATGAGCCCGCCCCGCCGCCCGGTCGTCCCCACGCTTCTGGCGCTGGCGCTTGCCGTCCTGGCGCCGGCGGCCGTCGCGCAGGCCGTCCCGATCTCCATCCCCGACGGGGAGACGCGCGACCCGCCCACGCCGGAGCGGCTGCGCGAGATCGAGGCCGCCGGCGAGGCGTCGGGATGGCTGACGGTCGCGCTTCCGCTGCGGAACGCGGCGCAGCGCGCCTACAAGCAGGACCGGATCGCCGCCGCCGACGCGTGGTTCCACGCGTTTGAATGGGCCGCGCTCTTTTCGGAGCCCGAGGACCGCTTCTTCGCGAACTGGGTCGACGCCATGCAGTCCTACCACCTGAACTACCCTGCGGTGTCCGGGGACTACCAGCCGAGCAAGCGGCCGATCGGGATCAACCTTTCCCCGGAGATGAAGCACTGGGTCCTCTCGAACCAGGCGTTCTCCGAGGAGTTCTTCTCGATCCTCCAGCCGGTGGACAAGCTGCCCACGGTGTTCGCGATCCTTGAGGGTCTCCACCGCCGCGATCCCGCGAAGTTCGCCCGGTACTCATCCCTCGCCCTGGCCATCGCCGTCGTCTACGACGTCCCGCCGCCGCCGTGGTGGCCCCACGTCCAGGTGTCCCCGGAGGCGCTCTCGAGGAAGCTGCCCAATCCGGCCGCGCCGTTCGACTGGCTGACGCACGAGGACATGGTGGGCCACACCTACCACAGGCTCACGAGGCTCCGGGCCGAGGAGCTCAAGTTCGTGGTCGACGCCGCCGCGCCAATCCCCGAGCTCGCCTGGTCCCAGGAGGCCGTCCCCTATCCCCTGGACGCTTTTGACGGGGCCTATCAGATGGTGAAGTACCGGACGGACCGCACGGCGACGGAGTCGATGATGACCTGGTCCGGGCAGCCGTACACGCTCCAGGCGATCCTCGCGGAGGGGGGAATATGCGTCGACCAGGCCTATTTTGCCTCGGAGGCCGGCAAGGCGCGCGGGATACCTACGCTCCTCTTCCTGGGATCAGGCCAGGACGGGCGCCATGCGTGGTTTGGCTTCCTCGACGCGGAGGGCAAGTGGAGGCTGGACGCGGGGCGCTACGCCGAGCAGCGGCTGGTGACCGGCAACGCCGTCGATCCCCAGACCTGGTCGGTGATCTCCGACCACGAGCTCCAGTTCCTCTCGGAGCGGTTCCGGGCGCTCCCGTCGTACATGCAGTCGCGCGTCCACGAGGAGTTTGCCAGCGACTTCCTGCGTGCGGGATACCCGGACCTGGCGGCCCGCGCCGCGCGGACGGCCGTCAACTACGAGAGGCGCAACCTGCCGGCCTGGGAGACCCTGGTCGCCGCAAACGCCAAGCTGGGGCTGCCCCCGTCGAGCCAGGAGGGCGTCCTCAGGGAGGCAGCCCTGGCCTTCACCCGCTATCCCGACCTCCTTGTCTGGTACAAGAACCGGGTCTGCCAGAGCCTTCGCGCGCGAGGAGAGACGAGCCTTGCCGACTACGAGGAGCGCAGCATCGCCGAGAGCCTGAAGGGCGACCGAGCGGACCTCGCGATCCAGCAGGCCGCGCAGATCCTCTCGCGGAGCATCTCCACCCAGCCGATCAGCGACCAGATCGCGACCTACAACGCCATCCTCGTCCAGTTCGGGCACGGCGCCGGGACGACGTTCTTCGACGAGATCGTGGTCGCCTTCGCGGAGCACCTTGCGCTCGCGCACATGTCGGCGCAGGCCCGCGACGCCGTCGAGCGCGCGCGGGAGGTGCTCGATGTCCAGCCCGGCACGCAGTTCGCCCTGGATGTGGAGAAGCTGATGACGAGGCTGCAGAACTGACCGCCTGTTAGGCTTTCCAAACGGCCGCGCCCGTGAAGGATGTGGGGGATGGACGCATCCGCCCCGCGCAAGCCCGCCCTG
>PLKS01000027.1:0-16660 GCA_003140665.1 Opitutaceae bacterium | reverse complement strand
CCGTGATGCAGTTCACGGCGGCCCCGATACTCGGCTCGCTCTCGGACCGGTTCGGCCGCAGGAAGATCATCCTCCTCGCCCTTGCCGGCTCGGCGATCGACTACGTGATCATGGGATGGGCCCCGACCCTGGCGTGGCTGTTCGTCGCGCGCATCATCTCGGGGATGACCGCGGGCGCGCTCGCCGCCTGCAACGCCTACATCGCGGATGTGACGCCCCCCGAGAAGCGGGCGCAGGGATTCGGGCTCGTGGGCGCGGCCTTCGGGTTTGGGTTTGCGATCGGCCCGGCGATCGGCGGCTACCTGGGGGCGATCAACCTCAAGCTGCCGTTCTTCGCCGCCGCGGGCTGCGTCGGTCTCAACTGGCTCTACGGGGCCTTCGTCCTTCCCGAGTCGCTGCCCGTCGAGAACCGGAGGCCGTTCTCGTGGGGGCGCGCCAACCCGGTGGGCTCGCTGCTCGCGCTGCGGCGCTTCCGCGGGGTCGTCGACCTGGCGTGGATGTACTTCATCTTCGCGTTCGCCAACACGATCCTCCAGAGCATCTGGGCGCTCTACACCGACTATCGCTACCACTGGAGCCCCTCGCAGGTCGGCAACTCGCTCATGTTCATCGGCGCGATGGCCATCGTGGTCCAGGGCGGACTCGTGAAGCGGATCATCGCTTTGACCGGCGAGAGGAAGGGGCTCGTCATCGGGCTCCTTGTCTCGGCCTTCGCGATGGCGGCCTATGGCACCGCGACCCAGGGGTGGATGATCTACGTGCTCGTCCTCATAGGCGCCTGGGGCGGAATCGCCGGGCCCTCGGCGCAGACGCTCATAACCAAGCACGTGCCGGCAAACGAGCAGGGCGCCGTGCAGGGCTCGCTTTCCGGCCTCGTGAGCCTGACCGGCATCTTTGCCCCGCTCTTCGCTGCCTGGAGCTTCGGCAAGTGCATCCCGCGCCTGCCGGGCATCGCCTTCTACGAAGCCTCGGCGCTCATCCTGGTGGCGCTGGCCCTGGCGTTCCGCTCGTTCCAGCTCGACGACCGGGTCTCGGCGAAGGCTGCCCAGCCCGCCTCCGCGCCCGCGCGGTAGCGGTTCGGGGCGCGCTGGGACCCTTGGGGTCGCCTGCCGACGCGCCGCGCCCGCGGCCGTTGAAGCTTTCAGGATCCCGCTGTTTGAATATGCTGACAGCGCTATGACGACCGTCCGGTGGTTCCGACGAGCCGCCCGCGCGGCGGGAATCGCGGTGTCTCTCGCGCTGGGCGCAATCCCCCCGGTCAAGGCGGACGATGCGCCCGCGCCCGGGGCCGCCATAGAAATGGAGCCCTTCTTCGTAGCCGAGAACGGGGTGCCGTGGCGATATGTCCGGCTTCCCGGCTTTCAGATCCTTTCCCGTTATCCCGATTCCACGACGCGGGATTTCATGCGGGGGCTGGACCGGGCCCAGCGTCTGCTGGGCATGGTTGTTCCCGGGGAATTCCAGGCCAGGTTTGACGTCCCCCATATCTTGATTCTTTGCGACGAGGGAATGATGTCGCCCATGTCGCGCGAGGTCATGGTGGGCTCGGCGAGCCAGGACGCGTGGGGCGCGAACGTGCTAACGGACGCAAGCGGCCCTCGCGTCTTTCCGAATGCGGAGGTCGTCGACCGGGACCGCATCGCGACCCTGGTCACCAACCATGGCGGCAGCCTTGCAGCCCGTGTCGTGCTGATCAATCCATGGCACGTCCGGCTCCTGCTCGACCGGCGAACCCCGCAGCTGCCGTCCTGGCTGATCACGGGCGTCATGAGCCTGTATTCCGACCTCTATGGCGCCAACAAGACAACCGCCATCAAGAATGCGGAGGCGGAGGCGCGGCAGCGGAGGCGGGACGAGGGCGCCGGGAAGGTGGCGCCGAAGGAATCGGATCTCGTGACGACCGATTCGGCGGCGACCGAGACCTACCAGCAGGACACGGCTTTCGTTTACCGAATTCCCCCGTTCGTTTGGATTTCTCCCGAGGAAACCAAGCGGGTTGGGGGCGGCGCGGCTTTCCTTCGGGGCTATGGCTCGGACAAGTCAGCGTTGATGAGCGACTTGTTGACGCATGAACCCGCTTCGGATTCGCCCGACTGGAAAGCCCGCTCGTCCCTGTTCGTCCGCTGGGCCCTCGATAGGGAAACCCGCCCCCATGCCAATGCGCTTACGGAGTTCCTGGCGGACCTCGCGGGGGGGCCCTCCACCGAGCGTTTCGTGATCGACGGCACCAACAGTCCCCACAGCGGCGGATTCTGGAGATTCGCGGACCGGGCCTCCGAGGAACCGGCCACGGAAGCCATGTTCCGGGAAAGCCTTGGCATGGGCTACGCCGAAGCGGCGTCGCGGCTCGCCGACTACCTGCCGGTGGCCATCGGGAGACCCATGGATTTTCGCTTGAGGCCGCCTGACGCAGGGGCGCTCCCCGCGTTGCGCAACGCCACGACGTCCGAGATCACGCGGATAAAGGCCGACTGGGAGCCCCTGGCGGTAGCGGGCATCAACGCCGACTTCCACGACAACATGTCCAGCTATGTCAAGGAGTCGCTCACCCAGGCCTACAACCGCGGTTCTCGCGACCCGGCCATGCTGGCTGGGATGGGCCTTCGCGACTGCGACCTCGACGACAGCACGGATGCAAAGCCCCTCCTCGAAGCCGCGGTGACGGCGCGGGTGGTGGGACCGCGAGCCTATCTTGAGCTTGCGCGCATCCGCTACGAGGAGCTGCGGCCCGGCGACGACAGCCTTCTTAGCGCCGACGAGGCCAGCTACATTCTGGAGCCGATCGAGGAGGGTCACCTCCCGTCGCCGCCCCTCCGGGAAGGCTACATCCTCGCGGTCAAGGTCTGGCGCACGAGCGCCGGCGCGCTCACGCGTGGGCAACTCGGACTGCTCGACGCCGGGTTGGGGTATTTTCCGGGCGACATGGAACTTCTATTTGACGCTGCGGACCTGAATGCCGCGAACGGCTACCGGGCCGAGGCCGCCGCGCTCGCCGAGCGCGGGCTGCGGCTAAGCTCCACGCCCGGCGACCGCGCGCGTTTCACCAGGTTGCGGGACCGTACTGCCGGACGGCCGCCCGGAGCGCAATGACTCAGCGCGCGGCATGACCCGCCGCGGCCTCGAGGAGGGCCGCCAGCGCGGGCGGAACGGGCTCTGCGCTGCGCCAGCCGACCACCAGTCTACTCTCCGGCGCCGGGCCGGCCAGCTTCCTGAAAATCACCTTTCCCGGGAGATGCCGGGCCTCGGATGGGCAGACGAACGTGGCGCCGATCCCGGCGCGCACGAGCCCCACCCCGTTCGAGCGGGGCCAGACCTCCTCCGCGATCCGCGGCGCCACCCCTGCCGCGGCGAACGCTCCGAGCACGCGGTCGTAGAAGCCGGGGTTGTGGGCCCTCGGGAAAAGCACGAACGGGGTGGAGGCGAGATCCCTGAGCCGCAGGGACGGCTTCGCGCGGAGCGGGTGGTCCGCCGGAAGGAGCACGCCGTTGCGCTCGCGGAGCAGGAGCGTCGTCTCGATCCCGGGCGACGGGGCGTCCGGATGGAAGAACCCGCAGTCGATCTCGCCCGCCTGGAGCCCGGCGAGCTGCTGGGAGGTCGGCGATTCGTTGAGCTCCAGGCGGATCCCGGGAAACCCCCGGTGGAAACGGCGCAGGATGTCCGGAAGGACCGTCGCCATGGCGAGGCCGGTGAACGCGACCCGCAGGCGCCCGACGCGGCCCTCCGCGACGGACTTGATGTCCCCCGGGATGCGCATAAGCGCCGTCAGCACCGGCTCGATGCGCTCGACGAGCGCCGCGCCGGCCGGCGTCAGCTCGACCCGGCGGCTGGACCGGTTGAAGAGGCGCACGCCGAGGGCCGCCTCCATCTGGGAGATCTGCCTGCTGAGGGCGGGCTGCGCGATGGCGAGTGCCTCGGCCGCCTTCCGGAAATGGAGCCTGCGCGCCACCTCGCGAAAATAGACGAGGTGGCGGAGCTCAAACGGGAATTGATACTCCCTGGGCATCGGTGATAGACAAACAAGTATTTCCCATGCAATGCAACTCCGTGCTATAAGGATGCCATGCCGAAAACCCTTTTCGAGAAAGTCTGGGACGCCCACGCGGTGCGGAGCCTCGCCAACGGGCAGACGCAGCTCCTGGTGGGAACGCACCTCATCCACGAGGTCACCAGCCCGCAGGCCTTCGGCATGATGCGCGACCTCGGCCTCGGGGTGGCCATGCCGCACCGGACCTTCGCCACGGTCGACCACATCGTCCCTACCGACCAGGTGAGCGAGCCCTATGCGGATCCGATGGCCGATGCGATGATCAAGGCGCTCCGCAGAAGCTGCGCCGAGTTCGGGATCGTCTTCTTCGACCGCTCGACCGGGAAGCAGGGGATCGTCCACATCGTCGGGCCCGAGCAGGGGATAACCCAGCCCGGGACGACGATCGCGTGCGGCGACTCCCACACGAGCACCCACGGGGCCTTCGGGGCCATCGCCTTCGGGATCGGGACGACCCAGATACGCGACGTCCTTGCCACCCAGACCATGGCGCTCGGCAGGCTCAAGGTTCGCCGGATCGAGGTGAACGGGCGGCTCCGCCCGGGAGTCTACGCAAAGGACGTCATCTTGCACATCATCTGCACTCTCGGGGTCAACGGGGGCACCGGCTATGCCTACGAATACGCGGGCGAGGTCTTCGACCGGTTCTCGATGGAGGAGCGCATGACGGTCTGCAACATGTCGATCGAGGGCGGCGCCCGTGCCGGCTATGTCAATCCCGACGAGACAACCTACGCCTATCTCAAGGGTCGGCCCTACTCCCCGACGGGCGCCGAATGGGACGCGGCGGTCGCGCGATGGCGGGAGGTGGCGAGCGACCCGGGCTGCGCCTATGACGACGTGGTCCGAATCGACGCCGCCGCCATTGCACCCACCGTCACCTGGGGGATAAACCCGGGGCAGGGGATCCCGATCACCGGCAACATCCCCGACCCCGCGAAGGCGCGGGGGGCCGACGAGCGGACCTCGATCGAGGAGGCGCTCGCCTACATGAAGCTCAAGCCCGGGGCGCCCATCAAGGGAACGAGGATAGACGTGGCATTCCTCGGCTCCTGCACGAACGGCCGGCTCAGCGACTTCCAGGAGGTCGCCCGGTTCATCAAGGGAAGGCGCGTCGCGCCCGGGGTGAAGGCGATCGCCGTCCCGGGCTCCCAGGGCGTGGGCCTCCTGTGCGCGGAGCTCGGGATCGACAAGATCTTCCGCGACGCGGGATTCGAATGGCGCAGCGCCGGGTGCTCGATGTGCCTGGCCATGAACGCGGACAAGCTGGTGGGCGACCAGCTCTGCGCGAGCTCCTCGAATCGCAACTTCAAGGGGCGCCAGGGCAGCCCCACGGGGCGCACGATCCTCATGAGCCCGATCATGGTCGCGGCGGCCGCCGTGACCGGCTCGGTCGCCGACGCCCGCGAGGTGTTCGGCGTGAGCGCAAATTGACGGCGCCGAACCCAATCCTTCCATGGCACTCGAAAAAATCACCCGCATCGCCGGCCGCGCCGTCCACGTCCCCGGAAACGACATCGACACGGACCGCATCATCCCGGCCCGGTACCTCAAGTGCGTCACGTTCGACGGCCTGGGCGAGTTCCTCTTCCATGACGTCCGCAGGAACGCGGACGGCTCCGAGAAGCCGCATCCTCTCAACGACGCGCGCCACAAGGGGGCGACGATCCTTCTTTCCGGCGCAAATTTCGGCTGCGGCTCCTCGCGCGAGCACGCCCCCCAGGCGCTTCAGAAGCACGGGATAAGGGCCGTCATCGCCGAGGGATTCGCGGAGATCTTCTTCGGAAACTCGACCACGCTCGGCATGCCGTGCCTTTGCGCCAGCCGCGCGGACATCGCGAGGATCGCCGCGGCGGTCGAGGCCGACCCCGACGCCGAGGTCGCGATCGACCTTGCGAGCCAGAGGGTGTCGTTCGCCGGACAGTCCGTCGGGGCGTCCCTCCGCGAAAGCGCACGGGACGCGTTGGTCAACGGGCGCTGGGATCCCATCGGCGAGCTCCTGGAAGGGGCCGGCGAAGCAGCGACGGTCGCCAGCAGGTTGCGATACATGGCCGTCTGAGAGGGGAGGGCACCAGCGCCCGTGTCGGGGCCTCCGCACCGTCCGCTCCTGATTTGGACCGGTCCGGGCGTCCCGTTATCGGCTTGGCGGCGGGTCGGGTAGTCCCTATTTTCGGGGACCTTTTTGTGGGACACGGCGTCTTACAAGCGCACAATCTATTATGACACTTGGAATGATCAAGGTTTTCGAGGGAGCTGGCCTCCTGATTTATCCGCTGGGAGCATGTTCGGCCCTGGCCGTTTACATCATAGCTGAGCGCATCTACGCCCTCCGAAAGGCCGCGGTGATGCCCCAGGACCTGGTCGACGCGGTCATGGCCGGCAAGCCGCTCATGGGGGGGCGCCACACCGTGCTGGCCCGGATTGTCGAGTTCGCCGAGCAGCACAACAACGACGAGGGCGCGGTGAAGGCCTTTGCGCGGCTCGAGGTCAACCACATGGAGCGGGGCGTCCCGTACCTCGACGTCATCTACGCGGCTGCGCCGCTGATCGGGCTCTCGGGCACGGTGACCGGCCTCCTGCAGGTGTTCTCGCAGATAAACCCGGACACGGGCCTTCCCGACCCGGTGGCCTTCACGAAGGGCGTCGCGCTCGCGCTTTCGGCGACGGTCATCGGCCTGTCGATCGCCATCCCCTCCCTGGTCGGGAGCGGCTACCTCCAGAGGCGGATAGAGAACTACGCGGCGCAGCTCGACGTGCTGCTTGAGCGGATCCTCAAGCGCGGCCGCGAATGAGCGGATTCTACCAGAAGCGCCGCAAGCGGCCCGAGCTCAACCTTGTCCCGCTGATCGACGTGCTCGTCATGTTGATCTTCTTCGCGTTCGTCACGATGCAGTTCCGGTCGGCGACGACGCTCAACATCACGCTCCCGAAGCTCTCGACTGCGGGCAAGAACGAGTTCAAGGGCCACATCACCATTGAAATCGACAAGGACGGCCACCTGTCGTTCAACGGCAGGCTGGTGAGCGACGAGCAGCTGGTCGCGCAGCTCCAGGCCCAGCACACCGCGGACGAGGACATCCCGGTGCTGATAAAGGCGGACGAGACCTCGCAGCTGAAGAGAATCGCATTCGTGTGGGACTCGTGCCGCCAGGTGGGCCTGAGCAAGGTGAGCATCCAGTCCCGCTAGCGACATGAAGATCGTCATCACCGGCGTCACGCGCGGCCTCGGCCGCGCGCTTGCCGAGTGGTACATGGCCCATGGGCACACGGTGGCCGGCTGCGGCCGGAATGGCCCGGCGATCTTCGACCTGCGGTTCACGCATCCCGAGCCGCACAGCTTTGACGCGGTCGACGTGACCCTGCCGGTGAAGGTCTCCCTGTGGGCCGAGCGGGTGCTCGGCGCCCTGGGTCCGCCCGATTTCCTCATCAACAACGCCGCCCTCATGAACAAGCCGGCCCCGCTCTGGAAGGTTCCGGCGGATGAATTTGCGGCGATGCTCTCCGTCAACATCGCCGGCGTGGCCAATGTCGTCCGCGCCTTCGTGCCGGCGATGATCGAGCGTGGAAGCGGAACGATCGTCAACCTGAGCTCGGGCTGGGGCCGCGGGGTGTCGCCGGAGGTCGCCCCCTACTGCGCGACAAAGTGGGCGATCGAGGGCCTCACCAAGGCCCTCGCCGCGGAGCTTCCGGCCGGCATGGCGGCGGTGCCGCTCAACCCCGGGGTCATCGACACCGAGATGCTCAAGAAGTGCTTCCCCGACAGCTCGGCCTCCTATCCCAAGCCGGACGAATGGGCGAAGAGGGCGGCGCCGTTCATCCTGGGCCTCGGGCCCGGCGACAACGGAAGGTCGGCGAGCGTCGGCGGCTTCGAGGACTGACCGCCCCGTCAGGGCATGGGGACGTGGGGCTCGGCCTCGGCATCGTAGTCGACGCCGGCCATGCCGAAGCCGAACAGCTTGAGGAATTCGCTCCGGTATCCGGCGATGTCCGTGAGCGCGGCGAGGTTCTCGGTCGTGACCTCGGGCCATATCTTGGCGACGGAGGCCTGGACCTCCGGCCTCATCTCGAGGTTGTCCACGCGGACGCGGCCGGACTCGTCGAATCCCGGGCCGCCGGGGGCGTACATCTGCGTCGAGAACATGCGCTGCATCTGCTCGATGCAGCCCTCGTGGGTCCCATTCGCCTTCATGATCTTGTAAAGGATCGAGATGTACAGCGGCACGACGGGGATGGCCGAGCTGGCCTGCGTCACAAGCGCCTTGTTCACGGAAATGAAGGCCCTGCCGCCCCCGTTCAGCTTGAGAAGCGAGTCGATGTTCCTCGCCGCTCGCTCGAGATCGTTCTTTGCGAGCCCGATCGTCCCGTTCTTGTAGATCGCCCACGTGACTGCGGGCCCGATGTAGGAATACGCCACCGACTGAGCGCCGGGCGCGAGAAGCCCGGCATCCGCGAGGGCGTTTATCCACATCTCCCAGTCCTCTCCGCCCATGACCGCGATCGTGTCGGCGATCTCCTGCTCATTCGCGGGCTCGATGGTCACCGAGCTGACGACACCCTTGTCGGTGTCCACGGTCTTGTTGGTGTACGGCGCCCCGACGGGCTTGAGGGCGGACTTGTGCACGGCGCCGTTCCCCGGGTGAACCCTCCGGGGCGAGGCGAGCGAATAAACCACGAGGTCGACCTGGCCCATGTCCCTGCGGATCGCCTCAAGCGCCTGGGCCTTGATCTCGTTCGAGAACGCATCGCCGTTTATATTCTGCGCGTAGAGCCCCGCGGCCCGCGCCGCCCGGGTGAAACCGACGGAGTTGTACCACCCCGGGGTCGCCGTTCGGACCTCCTCCGAGGGGCGCTCGTAAAAGATGCCAAGCGTTCCCGCTCCCGACCCGAATGCCGCCGTTATCCGTGAGGCCAGGCCGTATCCCGTCGACGCACCGATCACCAGGACTTTCCGCGGACCATTCGGTATGGAACCTTTTGATTTCACGTGGCTTATCCACTCGTCGACATGCGCGGCGCACCCTGCCGGATGGGCGGTCACACATACGAATCCGCGAACTTTCGGTTTGATGATCATCGATGGGAAATGTTTTCGCCGATGGGAAGGGTGGCAAGTACGATTGAGCCGTGAGCGCCCGCCTCGGCAAGGGTGCGTCCCCCTCCCTTCACCCCGTCGACGAGGAGGAACCGGCAACCCGGCCCGACCGCCCCCGCCACGCTTATCGAGATGCCGGCGCCGTCGTCATCCGCGGGTCCATGGAAGGCGCCGCAATCCGCCGGATNNTGTCGAGCCACAGCTGGTAGTCCCTTTCCGGGGGCAGCACAGGCAGCCCGCTGAGCCGGATGCGGCCCCGCCGGGCCGCCGGATCCCAGTCCACGACGCCAAAGGCGGCCTTCGGCGCGAGGCTCCCGCCTGGGGCAAGGAGCAGGGCGACTTGGGGCCCTGCGATCGCGCGGAGTCCGGCGACCTCGCGCGCGCTCACGATCCGCTCGGCCTCCAGCTGGTTCTCCGCCGCCTTGAGCGCCGTCTGCGACAGGGCGGCGTCCTCACGGATGAGCTGGGACCTTTCCTTCTCGATGACCCACAGCTCGCCCAGGCATGCGACAAGGGCCGCAAGGCATGCGGTCGTCGCCCAGGGCAGCCAAGCGGGAAGCTCGATCTTGGATTCGTCCGTCGGCATCGTGGGTGACTGGGGTTCCCGGAGCGGGTTCAGCGAAGCCCAAGGCTGCGCGCCCGCTCGAGGAATTCTCGGACAAAGGGCTCGCGCGAAATCTCGTCCCATGGGCGGTTTCCGGATATGCGGATGAAAACCTGCTCGCCGCTCCGTCGGAAGCCGTAGCGCAGGGCGACCCGCAGGTGCGCCTTCAGGGAGAACGGGTCCCCGATCTCGATCGAGCGGCCGTCATAGATCTCCCAGAACCAGACATACTGGGGATAGCCGTCGTTCTCGAAGAGGCGGTACTGCGCCCACGGAAGCCGGCTCCCGCCGGCCTCGAGGGCGACACGCGAGTCGGGCACCGGCTTTGCCGTCCAGCCCGAGCCGGGCCAGCACGCGTCGGGAGTATGGGATTCCACCAGGCCGACCGAAGCCTGCCCCGGCGCCCAGTAGGCCAGGTAAAGGTCGACCTGCTCCCGACCGCCGGCTGCCTCGCGCCGATAGGTGCGCTGGGCAAGGTGGTCGGTCCTCAGGGTGCCGGCAAACCGGTAAAGGCCGGGCGTCGCCTGCACGCTCCAGCCCGGCGCCGATGTCGGCAGGATCGCCATGAGGTCGGGGGCGGCCGCATCGCTTGGGGCCGGCGAGCCGGTGCTCGCCGTGAAAAAGACCAGCGTGGCGGCGGCCGCCGCGAGGACGCACAGGAGCACGGCCTGCGAAGCCGGGATGCGCCCCGTCCCGGGGCCCGCGCGGGGCAACGGCCCGGCCCTGCCGGCCGTCGCCCCGGCGGGGCTTCCCCGGTCGAGCGCGACCGCCAGCCAGACAAGGATGGCCGCGGTGACCGCAAGGACCGAATAGCCCGTCGCGTCATGCCACGCGCCCTCGATATGGACGCCCCCGTTGACGAGGAGGGTCAGCGTCAGCGAGCGGACGAAGTTCATCGCGAGCGCAAGCGGCGCGGAAACGGCGATGATCAGGACCCGCGCCCATGGCTTCCGGGTCAGCGCCGCCGAGAAAAGGACGCCCGCGAACACGCACGATATCAGGCTGCGCACGCCGCTGCACGCCTCCTCGATGCCGACCGTCCCGCGCGCGAGCTCGATGATGTTTCCCTCCCGGTGGGCCGCCACGCCGAGAAGCCCCAGCGTGCGCATGACGCTGCCGGAAACCCAGAGCTGCAACGCCGACGTCAGGCGCGAGTACGTCCCCGGCGGGATGGGCGAGCAGAGCGGCCAGAGCGCCGCGGCGGCCAGGCACGCCCAGCTGAACGGAACAAGGGCGACGCGCCGGTCGGCGAACGCGGCGATGGCCCCGAAGCCGAGGAGGGCGAAGGAGCAGGCCAGCGTGAAATCCACAAGGGGGCTGGTCCAGTCGAGCGTCACCGCGAAGAGCCCTGCCGTCCAGAGGCCGGCCAGGGCCGCGGCGCCGAAGGAGCCGGTGAGGATCGCGGCGGCCCGGCCCGGCAGGGTGCCACGCGCGCCCGGGTGCAGGCAGAGGTAGACCAGCAGGCCGCAGGCGACCGGCGCCAGGAAGCCATGGGAGAGGTCGGCGTCATGCGACCATTCCGGCCACAGGTGAACGACAAGCGCGGCGGCGAGGATCGCCAGCGCGGCAAGGTTGACCTTCGCCGCGGTCGGCAGCCGATGGGGGGCCTCGCTACCAGTCACCCAGCCATGCTGGGCGCGCCGGGGCCTGCGCGCAACGGCCAAAAAGAACTGGCGGGCCCGGAAAACCCGGGTACGTTTGCTGCACGCCCGCGGATGGGCGCACCATGAATATAAACGGATCCCGCCTCCTGCGCCTCTCCCTCGTTTCGGCATTTGCCATGCTGGCGCCCCTTGCGCGTCCGGCCGTCACCGTCGGCCAGCCGGCGGCGGACTTCAGCCTCACGGACATCAACGGGCAGGCCCACAGGCTCTCCGACTACCGCGGCAAGACCGTCGTCCTCGAGTGGACGAACCCCGAGTGCCCCATCGTGAGAAAGCATTACCTGAGCGGCAACATGCCCTCGCTCCAGAAGTCGGCGACGGCCGACGGCGTCGTCTGGCTTTCGATCAACTCGGGGCACCCCGGTTCCCAGGGCGACTACGATCCCGCGCAGGTGGAAGGCTGGCTCAAGTCGACGGGCGCCGCGCCCACCGTGTACATGCGCGACCCGGACGGCAGCGTCGGCCACCTCTACGGGGCGAAGGCGACGCCCGATATGTACGTCATAGCGGCCGACGGCACCCTCATCTATGCCGGGGCGATCGACAGCATCGCCTCGGCCGATGTCTCCGACATCGCCCGGGCCACGAACTACGTGAGGGCCGCGCTCGATTCGCTCAAGGCCGGACGGGCGGTCGCCGTCGCGTCCAGCCGCCCCTACGGCTGCGCGGTCAAGTACTGACACCGGGCCGCGCCCTACACGGTCACGGCAAAGAGCTCGGGGTGCATCTCGCCCTCGGCGACGCGGTTGACGCTCCCCGTCATCTGGATCGAGAACCCGTCGCCGATCTCTATGTCGATCACGCCTCCCGGCATCCGGACGGCGACCGAGCGGTCCACGAGGCCGAGTTTATGGGCCACCGCCGCGGCGGCGCTCGAGCTGGTGCCGGAGGCGAGCGTGTAGCCGGCTCCGCGCTCCCAGATCTCAATCTGGAGGGTCGAGCGGTCGAGGACCCGCATGAACTGGACATTGGTCCTGTTGGGGAAGAGGGGATTGACCTCGATGTCGGGCCCGTAGCGCCTCGCGAGCTCGGGCGAGAGGTCCTCCACCTGGATCACGCAGTGGGGGTTGCCTATCGTCGCCGCGGAGAACGTGAACGATCGGCCGAGCGCCTCGATCGTTTCCCCGACCACCTCCCGGGCGGGGCCGGAAATCGGTATCCGCCGGCTGTCGAAGCTCACGCTGCCCATCGCCACGGCGATCAGACCGCCCCCCGCCCTTATCTCGGCACGGACGACCCCTCCGGGCGTCTCCACCCCGAACGACTGCGCCGTCACCCGCGCCTGGTCGAAAAGGTAGCGCGAGAAGATCCTGAGGCCGTTTCCCGACTTCTCCGCCTCCGAGCCGTCGGGGTTGAAGATCCGCAGGCCGAAATCCGCGCGCTCGGAGGGAAGGGGCCCCCAGAGGATGCCATCCGATCCCACGCCGAAGTTCCGGTGGCAGATAACGCGGACCTGGGCCTCGGTCGGCCTCGTCCACGACGGGAAGTCGGCGGGGTCGAGCACGATATAGTCGTTGCCCAGCGCGTGGTACTTGTGGAAGCGCATGCTACCTGCTTCCCTCAAGGACCGGCTGTTCGGAATATCCAAATAGGTGCCGGCGCTTGATCGTCTCGGCGACCGGCTTCGGCACCATCGCCTCCCAGCTCGCGTCGCTCTCCCTGATCCGCCGCAGGACGTCGCGCGAGAAGATGTTAAGTATGTCGCCGTTGAACCCCACGATGCAGTCGATATAGTGGTTCTCGAGGAGGTGGGCGTAGAGGTTGGAGAGGTGGTCTACGATCTTCACGTTCTTGGCGTTGATCAGGACGTTCGCGCCGGACGAGCTGGACGGCAAGACGGGCACCTCGCCGTTCTGGGAGATGTACATCTCGTAGGCCTCCTTGCGCATCGGGTAGATATAGAGCTTCACGGCGTTGCGGAAGAGGCGCCCGAACGACTCGAGGATGCCGCCCTCCAGGCTCTCGTAGTACTTCTCGTTGAATATCTCGAGCAGGTTGTTGATCCCCATCGCCACGCCGATCATCTCCTTCGTGTATCGCCGGAAGTAGGACGTCAGCCGGAAGTACTCGGAGTAGTTCGAGATCAGGACCGTGTAGCCTATGTCGCCCAGGAGGTCGACCCGCGAGAGGAAGTCCTGCGCGTCGAGCGAGCCCGCCGCGAGCAGGTTGTTCATCGTGATCTCCATGAGCACCACCATCTCCTTCCCCTTCACGAGCGGCTCCTGGACGAACTGCGCCGTCGCGCAGTTGAGCATGTCGACGTTCACGTCCGTGACCGGCCTGAAGCTGCCCCTCTCGACGAGGATCGCCTTCTTGTGCAGCACCTCCGACGGCTGGAGGACCTCGCCCTTCTGCCCGAACATCACCGCGTTGGTGAGCCCGAACTTGACGAGGAAGAGCGACATGAGGCGGTTGTCGACGGTCTCAAAGGCGGGCCCCGAGAAGCGGAGCATGTCGATCTCTATGCGGTCGGGCACCAGGTTGTCGCGGAGCGACTCGATCAGCTTTCCGAGGTCGTTTCGGTAGTAGAGGGCGCCGTAGATGAAGTTTACCCCGACGATGCCCAGGGCCTGCTGCTGGAGCATCGCCTCCTTGTCCCACATCCGCACGTGCAGGACGATCTCGCTCGGCTCGCCCTTGGGGCCCGTCTGGAACCTGAATCCCAGCCACCCGTGCGCCTCGTTGTCCCCCTTGAAGGCGCTCGTCGCCACCGTGTCCGCAAAGACGAAGAAGTTCGTCCGGTCGCCGCGCGTAGGGGAAAGGCGCTCCACGAGAAGCTGGTACTCATGGTCCAGCATCAGCTTCAGGCGCTCGCGCGAGACGTACCGCGGCGCCTTTCCGTAGATCGCGTCGCTGAAGACCATGTCATACGCGGAGATCGACTTGGCGATCGTCCCCGAGGCCCCCCCGGCCTGGAAGAACTCGCGCGCCACCTCCTGGCCCGCGCCGATCTCGGCGAAGGTGCCGTACTTGGAGGCGTCAAGGTTGATGGTGAGCGCCTTCTGGGGCGTGGTCAGGAGTTCCTTCTGCTCGGTCATACTTCCGACATTGGCTCCGGTGGGAAGGCGTTGCAACCCGATCCGTGTAACTTCCCGGAGACGACTGTTTCGGCTGGTGGAAGGGCGGAAACGGGCTAGATTTGGCCCTCTCATGAAGAACTTCATCACCTCGATGCTGGGCGCCTTTGTCGCCCTGGTGGTCTTTTCCACCGGCGCGGTCCTGCTATTCATTGGCTTCATCGGGGCCATCGTCGCGATGGGGCAGCAGAAGAAGGCCCCCGAGCTGGCATCGGGCTCCTATATCGTTTTCGACCTTTCCTCGAACATCACGGATGCGCCGCCCGCCATCGACTTTGGCGAGCTTTCGGCCGGGCGGAGCGACGTCCTGCAGCTACGCTCCATCACGCGGGCCATCCGGTACGCCTCGAACGACGGCAGGATAAAGGGCATCCTGCTCCTCGGGAACCTGTCTCCCAAGCTTTACGGGTCAGGGTTTGCCGCCCTGCGGGAGGTGCGCTCCGCGCTGAGCGACTTCCGCACCTCGGGCAAGCCCGTGGTGGCATTCCTCGAGTACGCGACGACCCGGGACTTCTACCTCGCCTCCGTCGCGAACGAGGTCTCGATCGACCCCTACGGGCTCATCCTGATGCCGGGCCTCGCGACGCAGCCCATCTTCTACGCCGGGGCCTTCGAGAAATACGGGGTGGGGGTCCAGGTGACGCGCGTCGGGAAGTTCAAGTCGTACGTCGAGCCGTTCACGAGGACGGACATGAGCCCGGAGAACCGCGAGCAGCTCCAGACCCTCCTCGACGACCTTTGGGGCAGCCTTATCTCGGACATCGGCAAGTCCCGCGGCGTCACCGTTGAATCTATCCAGGCGGCCGTCGACGCGGAGGGCGCGCTCAAGCCGTCGGCCGCGGTCAAGGCCCGCCTGGTCGACCGCGTGGTGTACCGCGACGAGCTCATCGACCGTCTCAAGAGGGAGACGGGCGTCACCTCACCGACGGAATCCTTCAAGCAGGTCGCGCTGGCCGTCTACGCGAGGACCGTCGTCCATCCCCCCGTGGCGACGGGCTTCGGCGAGGTCGCCGTCGTCTACGCGGAGGGAGACATCGTCGACGGAGAGGGCGACACGACGGAGGTCGGCGGGGCAAAATTCGCGCGCGAGATAAGGCAGCTGCGCGAGGACTCGGCGGTCAGGGCGATCGTGCTCAGGGTGAACAGCCCGGGCGGGAGCGCCACCGCGGCGGAGACGATGCAGCGCGAGCTCCGGCTCGCACGCAAGTCGAAGCCCATCATCGTCTCGATGGGCTCCTACGCCGCGTCGGGCGGATACTGGATCTCCGCCTACGGGGACCGGATATTCGCGGAGCCGACCACCATAACGGGGTCAATCGGCGTGTTCGGGATCCAGTTCGACATCCAGAGGCTCGCGAACGAGCACGGCTTCACCTTCGACACCGTGAAGACGGGCAAGTACGCGGACTCCCTGACCATCGCGCGGCCGAAGACGGACGACGAGCTCGCGGTCCTGCAGAAAAGGGTGGACTGGATCTACGACCAGTTCATCGCGAAGGTCGCTGAGGGCCGCAAGCTCAAGCCGAGCTTCGTCGAGGAGATCGCGCAGGGCAGGGTCTGGTCCGGCACCGAGGCGAAGAAGCTCGGGCTCGTGGACGAGATCGGGGGGCTTAGCGAGGCGATCAAGTACGCCGGCGCCCAGGCGAACCTCGGGTCGAGCTTCAAGGTGGTCGAGTTCCCGAGGTCGAAGAACCTTTCGGAGGCGCTGGCGGAGATGTTCGGAAAGTATGCGCCGGCGAGCCTGCGCGTGCGCTCCACGGGACTGGTCGGCCAGATCGTCGACCAGCTCGAGGTGGAGTTCGCGCGCCTTCGCGCGCTCAACGACCCCCTGGGGATCTACGCCCGGATGCCGATGGACATCGTGGTCCACTAGGAGCATGGGCCGTCCGCCGCCATGACGCACAGGATGTCCAAGGATTGCCCGGCCACCGCCATCCCGGCCGGCGACCCGATCACGCTGGCCGCCGGCGAGGAGGTCACCGTCGTCCAGACGCTCGGGGGAAATGTCACCGTCCGGACGGAGCAGGGCCTGTTCCGGATCGCCAGCGACCACGCCTCGTCGATCGAGGGGCTCGCGCTGGCCGACGAGGCGGCGGTCCCGGCCGGCGACTTCAGCGAGAAGGCGGTCTGGGACGCGATGAGGACATGCTTTGATCCCGAGATCCCGGTCAACATCGT
>PLKS01000237.1 GCA_003140665.1 Opitutaceae bacterium | reverse complement strand
GAGCGCTAGATTAGTAGTCACGAAGGGGACACGGTGGCGCTTCCAACGCCCCGTGTCCCCAATCTTTGATCAAGAGCCAACCACCCTCCCATGCCGCCAGTTTAATGGCGGCATGGACTTGACAGCGGAGGCTTCGATATGAGGCCGAAGCCAACCATTGAACCGGCTTCCCAGCATTTGCCATCAGGCTCTACAATCCAATATCTCGTTAGGTTTTCGCGTGAAACACGCCGGTCAAAAAGACGATTAAGCATGTCAAAAGAATCAGGCCAACCACATCGCCTCCAGCGGAAACACCCCCAAAATAGTAAACGCCACCGACGAACACGAGGATCAGCATCACCGTAAGGGGAAATAGTTTCACGGACGAACTCTAGCACCCGGCTGACGACGCTCCTATGGGGTCTTCGCCTCCTCCTGGAAGGATGCCCACCATTGGGCTGCTGCGCCGCTGGCAATGGCTCTGACGAGGCCGGAGCGGTTTGTGCATGCCGGCGCTTCGTGATAGGCGCGGACTCGCCCGTCGGGGCGACCGTGGTGGCGGATCTCGAACTAGGCTCGAATGCATTACGGGCCCAGCAAAACCGGCAATGGTGTCTCCGGGCGCCGGCCCGACAAGACATTCGATTTCGCCCGCTGCCTCGATTCCATCGGTCTGGAAATCGTCACTGCGCGCGAAAAGACATTCCCGCATTCCTGACGCTGCCCGTCAGCGACGAAGAACCAAGACAATGACGACAATGACCAGAACGAGGCCCAAGCCGCCGCCAATATAAATGCCGCTGGCAACAAAAGGCGCGAATAGAAGGTGCATAATATATCCTTTTTTTTGACGGCAAAGTATTCGCCATCATCTTTCCAACAACACTACGCGCTGGGCCGGTCCTTGGCTATGGGTCGTTGACCTACCGCAGTGGATGGCCCTTCACCAACCGGCATGGAGATGGATTGCATCCCTGTCATAGGTTGGCGCCAGGTTGCCAGGGACCCTGCTTTTGCCTTCCCTTCGCTACATCTGCCTGCTTTTTGCTTCCAGTCATAAGAAACTAAAATTCAACGAAGTCCGCGAGCTCGCGACTTAGCTTCGCGGCGGAAGAAGGGTTCGAATCCCTCCCTCTCCGCCACTTTCCCCCAGGGCCCGAAGCCAGGTCGCCCGGTTGGCGCGGCAACCTAGCCCACCGCTCTTAGAGCTGGCTAGGCTTCGGCTTCAAAGATCTCCTCGATAGGTCGTTTGAAAAGCCGCGCAATCTTGAAGGCCAACGGAAGGCTCGGGTCATATTTTTCGGTCTCAACTGCGTTTACTGTCTGGCGCGACACGCCAAGTTCCTCCGCCAGGTCGCCCTGAGACCACTTTCTCGCCGCGCGTAGGTCCCGTAGGAGATTCTTCATTTGAAGCGGCAGCTGGCGATGGCACTTCCAACCAGCCAGAGTACAAAGGCCACCATGAACGCCGACCCAGTCCCCAATCCATGCTCGAGGCCGCCCAGATGGACGCCCGAGGCGCCCAGGGTGCTTATCGTAATCCCGATGAAGACAGTCCCAATTGCCGAGAACAGCCATGCCTCGATCTGAATCCGGCGCTGCAACTCGTCCAAGCCGACGACGAACCGCATGCAGGCTCGAATGTACAGCAAGCCCGGAACCAACGGGGCGAGCGCGAACATCGAGCGCACGGTGACACTCCATTCAGGATGTCGGCGCGTCAGGAACAGCTCGACGAGATAAACCGCCGTCGCGACCGCGAGCCAGCGATTCAACCTCATATCGTTCCTGAGCGAGTAGTAACCCGAGCAAGGTTGAAGGGATTCTAGTGTATTTGGCGGAGTTGTTTTGTTCACAGCGGAGCTGTAAAGGTACCTTGTCATATGTCAAGCACCCTTTACACGATAATCGCATCTGCAGGATCTCACCGCTGCGGCGATAGCCACCAGCCCGCCAAGAGCGGCGAGAGTTTGGTTGCCGATTGTGGTTCACATTCCTCTATTCATCACGTGCCCTTCCGGCATTGCAAATTCAGCCCGGGGCCGCGCCCCAAAAGCCGATGACCCTTGAGCCCGTCCGCCCGATCGAGCTGGCCGAGATCCGGGAGGCGCGGAGGCGCATCGCGGATACCATCGTGCGAACGCCGCTGGTTAGACTGGAGCTTGGAGACGGCTACCCGGATATCCGGCTCAAGCTCGAAAACCTGCAGCCCATCAACGCCTACAAGCTGCGGGGCGCGGCCAATGCCGTGGCCTTGCTGGACGATGCCGACCGCAGGCGCGGCGTGTGGACGATCAGCGCCGGGAACGCCGGCCAGGGCGTCGCCTATGCGGCGAGGAAGGCGGGCGTGCCGTGCATGGTCGTTGTGATCGAGACAGCCCCGGCCTCGAAGATCGAGCGGATGAAGGCGCTCGGCGCGAAGCTCATTCCGGTGCCCTATGCCGTCGCCTGGAAGGCCCTCGAGGAGCGTTCGTTTCCAGGGGCGGAAGGGACCTTCGTGCATCCGTTCGACGACCATCATTTCATCGCCGGCCATGCGACCATGGGCCTGGAGATCCTGGAGGACGCCCCCGACACGTCCGCGGTCATCGCCAGCATAGGCGGCGGGGGGCTCATCACGGGCGTCGGCAGCGCAGTCAAGGCGCTCAAGCCCGAGGTCCGGATATGGGGGGCTGAACCGGAGACCGCCGCCCCGGCGGCGCTTTCGTTCGCCATGGGATCCCCGCAGGCGTTCAAGGACTGGAAGGCCTCGTTCGTCGACGGTGCCGGCGGCCACAGCGTCTTCCCGCGCATGTGGCAACGCATGAAACCGGTCGTCGACGGCATGATCGTGGTCAGCCTGGAGGAGACCAAGCGGGCGATGCGGCTGATGGCTGAAAAGGCTCGAGTCATCTCGGAGGGCGCGGGCGCGCTTCCTCTCGCGGCAGCATTGACGGGCAAAGCGGGCCACGGGCCGATTGTCGCGATCGTATCCGGCGGCAACATCGACATGAAGGCATTCTGCGAGCTGATCGGATCGGCAACCGCATGAAACCGCGAGCAGGCCGGTCCGTGCCCGAGTCCGCTTCAGCCCCTCCGGTGCAAAAGGGGCTGTGCCATCCCGCGCGGATTGGGCGTCGTTCGCCGAAGGCGTGAAAAAAGACGTCATTATCCTCCTTGCGGCTCTAAGCTCCGCCGTCGCCGCGGATTATCCGGACCAGCGGATCAACCGGGTGGACTCCGTCCACTTCGGGCAGCCCCAGCCCGAAGTCGAGCGCATACTCGAGAGGAAGGCGTTGCCCGGCGAGCCGCCCATCTCCCGGGCGGGAAAGGACTACGTCTTGGAGGCTGCGGGCACGAAGCTTGATCTCATT
>PLKS01000127.1 GCA_003140665.1 Opitutaceae bacterium | reverse complement strand
CCAGTCGTCGGTCGGCAGGTCGAACGCCGGCGGCTTGGCATAGCCCGCCTGGCTAAAATGGCCCATGTGCGCCGGCATCTTGAGCAGGGGGTCCTTGGAAACGCAGAGGACAAGCTGCTGCCAGGCGGGGTTAAGATACAAGACGGGCTCCCGTCCGGTGGCCTCAGCCACAAGCTCGTAAAGCTTCGGCCCCAGCCACGGCTTGCCGATGGAAAACGACAGCGTGAGCGTCCCATGGCCGTTGAGGAGCTGGTAGGCCGACCGGATGCCCTCGACCGTGTAGACGTAACCGTCCAGCCGGACGTTGTTCATCGTGCTAAAGAGCGCCTGCGAGTCCAGGAAGCCGAACACCACCAGGTCGTACCCGGCGTGCGCCTTCGCGAGGAATGAGCGCGCGTCGTCGACGTGCACGAACACCCTGGGATCGGCGTAGGGGGCCCCCGCGCTGAACCGGCGGGAGATGCCGATGATCGTTGGATCGATCTCGACGGCGTCCACGTGGCGCGCCCCGGCCGCCAGGGCCGCCTCCACGTCGAAGCCGCCGCCCGCGCCGACGACCATGATCCTTTCTCGCCCGCTGGCGACGGCATAGGGAAGTCCATACTGCTGATCCAGCCAGTTCACGACGCCGGCCGCATCCGACCCGGGGGTGTATCGCGCGGGATCGAGCGACCCGTCGATGTGGTACCCGAACTGATTGACCCTGACGGTGTACATGGGCGGATCCCGCATAGTAAGCAGGTCCATTGGCGGCGCGGATTCCGTCGCCTTGGCCGAGCCAAGCTGCGTGACGGTGATATAGTAATAGGGGGACCAGATGGCATTTGGGTCGCTGTACCAGACGACCGCGGCGAGGACGGCGGCAAACACCGGTACGTCGAGGAGCCATCGGCGCCGCGACGTCAGCGCCAGATAGACGAGCATGACACCCGCCATTCCCAGCACGGGTGAAAACAGCCTGAGGGAGAACAGGCCGAAGCAGAGCGTGCCCGACAGGCTCCCTGCCAGGTCCCACGCATACGCCGTCAGGCGCGGCAGCGAGTTGAACAGTACGCCCATCCGCTGGCCCAAGGGCACGAAAAGAAGCGCGTTCATCGCGAAGATCCGGATAAGGACGGACGCTTGGAGCAGGGAAGGGGATACCGCGTAGAAATGGACCTCGCTGTCGGTGGTCCCGATCACCGCATTTCGATCGAGGAGAAGAACGCCGATGTCGCAGGCAAGGAACAGCGGGAACCACGCGAATAGGTTCCACTTCCTCCCGCTGGCCATCGCCCCGGCGCCGAGGCCGAGAAACGAGCTAAGCAGCATGAGGTTAGCGTAATAGGCGACGAGGTGCACGACACTGGGCACCCATCGGATCACCATCATCTCGAGAAAAAGCGCGGTGAACGACAGTGCGAACATCTCCCCCTTCATCCGACTATTTTCGTCGTAGGATTCGAACATCGTCCTGCGATTACGCCGCACAGGGGTGCCAAGAGGAACAATAAACGGGAAGCGGGGACTGTAGCCGCAGGGAGGGATCGCCGGGGTCGCGCGCCGGCTACCGTGCATTCCGCCGGATAGCCTGGGCCGACTTTCGGAACAGTGGCCTTCCTGTTGGATTGACCTGAGACCGATTATTGCATTACGTTTGCTGTTTACCCCATGACTCAATCATCGACGCCACAAGACCATGAATATCCGGCATTTTCGCTGCCACTCTTCATCGCTACCGTCCTGCTATCGCTCGTTGCGTTGCTCGGCGCCCTGAAATTTATTTCTCCCGGAGCCTGGGAGGCGCAGTTGCTGGCGCCGGTCTGGAAGGGGATCGTCGCTTTCTTTGCGCTGAGTCTCCTCAACTGCTTTGTGGAATATGTGTTCCATCGCTACGTCCTTCACAAGCCGGCCGTCCCCTTTCTGCGGAGGTTTTATCGCCAGCACACCAAGCACCACGCCCTGACGCGCATCGCGCGCAAGCCGACGCGCGACGGCAAGGGGATCATGTTCATCGAGAACAAGTATCCCATCCTCGATACCGAGCAGCATGAGGCATCCTTCTTCCCCTGGTATACGCTCGTGACCTTTGGCTGCATCCTCGTGCCGCTGTTCGCGCTGCTCCAATGGCTTTTCCCCACGTTTCCGTGGTTTTTCTCCGGCTTTGCCGCGTTGGCGTCGTCGCTCTGCCTCTACGAACTTGTCCATGCCATCGAGCACTGGTCCCTCGAGAAATGGGAGCCGCTCATCGAGCACCCGCGCTGGGGGGCATTCTGGCGGCCAGCCTACAGCTTCCACCTCCGCCACCACGCGGTGATCGACTGCAACGAGTCCATTTCCGGCTTCTTCTGCCTGCCCATCGCGGACTTGGCGTTCGGCACCTGCCTGATGCCGCGGAGCATCTATTCGGACGGGGCGGAGTGGACGCCCGAGGAGTTCAAGAGCCCAAGGCCGAATTGGCCCATTCGGATGCTCGACGAGGCGGCGGAGCGGGCCGTGCGACGGCACAGAGCCGGGGCCAAGGCCGGCGCATCGGATCCGGCAACCGAACAGGGAGCCAGCCGGGGCGAGCGGGTCGTCAATTGGGTGACGAATGGGCTCGGCGTGGCATTGGGAATCTCGGCGATAGCGCTGCTCACGGTGTCCGCCAGCCTGTACGGCGACGCTTGGGACATCGTCAGCGTCAGCGTATTCGGGCTGACGCTCCTGCTGCTGTATTCCATCTACACGCTCTATCACTTATGGCACAGCGAGCGCGGAAAGCGGTTCTTCCTAAAGCTCGCGCGCGCCTCGGTCTTCCTGCTGGTCGCGGGAACCTACACGCCCTTCCTTCTCGTGAGCCTGCGGGGGCCCTGGGGATGGACCCTGTTCGGAATCGTCTGGGGGCTCTGCGGAGCCGGCGCCGTGTTTCAATTCTTCATCGGAAACCGCTACCGCGTGACCTCCACGCTGGCGACGCTGTTCGTCGGCTGGATGATCGTCGTGGCGATCAAGCCGCTGTTCGCGGCGGTGCCGCACGGCGGGCTCTGGCTCCTGCTGGCGGGCGGCCTGTGCTACACGGCGGGGACCATCCTGGCCGGGTTGCGGCATGTCCGGTTCCACTACGCGTTCCGCAACGCGTTGGTGCTGGGCGGCAGCACCTGCCATCTCCTCGCGGTCCTCCTCTTCGTCCTGCCGCCGCACATCTGACGGGCGTCCGCCGGTTGATATGAGGTTTCGGTCCAACAACTGCGTGGCGATCCATTTGCGGAGCCTAGCGAAGGCCGAGCGGTTCTACGGCGATGTCCTCGGGTTCAAGCTGAGGAGCAAGACAAAGGACCAGCTCGAATTCGACACGGGTGTGCTCCATCTCTACGTCAACCGGTCTTCCAAGGCGCAGCCGCCGGTCCCGTCGTTCAGCGTGAAGAGCATCGCCAAGGCAAAGCGGCTTCTCAAGGCGGCGGGATGCAGGGTAGTGAAGGACTTCGGGTCCGCGATTTACGTCCGCGACCCGTTCGGCATCGTCTTTGACGTGATCGAGGACTGATCGCGCGCCCTGGCCGCCCTGCGCCGTGGCACGGAAGCGGCTTCTGGGTGGCTTCCGATCCGCGGCAATCCTCCATGTATCCCATATCCCGGATTCCGCTTCTCCCGGCTGCCGTCCTCCTTCTTCTCGCCCTGCCGGGATGCGCGCGGCGGGAGACACCGGTCGAATCAGGGATTCGGACCCAGACCCTGCTCGTCGGAAACGCCGCCGAGCCGGCCGACCTCGACCCGCAGGTCGTCTACGCCTACACGGATTCCAACATTGTCTACACGCTCTTCGAGCCGCTGACCTGGGTCGACCCAAAGACCTCGCTTGCCGTCCCCGCGGCGGCCGACCGCTGGGAGGTTTCGCCCGATGGCCTGGTCTACACGTTTCACATTCGCCCGAATGCGCGCTGGTCCAACGGCGACCCGCTCACGGCCGGAGACTTCGTCTATTCGTTCCACCGCATCCTCACCCCCGCGTTCGCCGCGTCCTACTCCTACATGCTCTGGCCGATAAAGAACGCGGAGGCGTTCAACGCGGGGAAGGTCTCCGATTTTTCAAAGGTCGGCGTCGACGCACCCGACGCGTCCAGCCTGCGCGTGACGCTGGAAAGGCCGACCCCCTACCTGCCTGCCCTTGCCTCGCACAACACCTGGCTGCCCGTGCATCGCCCTGTCATCGAGAAATTCGGCCGGATGGACGAGAAGGGCACGATGTGGACGCGCCCGGGAAACCTGGTGGGAAATGGGGCCTTCACCCTTGCGGAATGGACGCCCAACGCGCGCGTGGTGGTCGTCAAGAACCCACTATACTGGAACGCGGCGAACACGCGCCTGAACCGGATCGAATTCTATCCGTTCGAGCAGGCGGCGACCGAGGAGCGCGATTTCCGGTCCGGCCAGCTTCACGTGACGTACGCCCTGCCGACGTCGAAAATCGCCGCTTATCGCGCCCACGTCCCCCCCGACATGCACGTCGACCGGATCCTGAACACGTACTACCTCTTCATCAATGTCACCCGCGCCCCCTTCGACAATCCAAAGCTGCGGCTCGCGCTTTCGCACGGGATCGACCGCGAGGCGCTGGCCCGCGATGTGATGAGCGGCGTGTACCCGCCGGCCCGCAGCCTGACGCCCCCGGATTGCAGCGGCTACACGGCGCGCGCCCAGGTCTCGGACGATTTTGTCGAGGCCCGCCGCCTCCTGGCCGAGGCCGGCTATCCAGGGGGGCGCGGCCTTCCCGTCGTCGAGGTCCAGTGCTACACCGACGACGTGAAGCTTCGCGACCTCGAGGCGATCCAGTCGATGTGGCTCAGGGAGCTCGGCTTTCACATAACGATCGCGCAGCTTGAGCAGAAGACGCTGTTCCAGAACCAGCAGAGCCGGGATTACACGATCGCATTCTCGGGTTGGAGCGCCGACATCCCGGACCCGGTCACCTTCCTGGGGACCATGGTGACGGGCGGCGGGAACAACTGGGCCGGCTGGAGCAATCACGACTTTGACCACCTGATCGACGAGGCGGCCAACGAGGCCGACAACGCGCGGAGATACGAGTATTTCCAGAAGGCGGAGGCCATCCTGCTCAACGACGCCCCGATCATTCCCCTTTATTACCAGTACCAGACCTACGCGATCAATCCGGCCGTCCGCGGATGGGAGACGAACCTGCTCGATTTCCGGCAGTTTGAAAAAGTCTGGCTCGAGAAGTAGGCCGAGGGGAGGGGAGCCGGCTACCGAGCGATGCGGGCGCCCCCCCCGGCGACCAGCCTCTCGACATCTGCTCGCGTGGCCATGGACGTGTCGCCGGGGGTCGTCGACGCGAGCGCGCCGTGGGCGGCCCCGTAGTCGACCGCCATCTGGGGGTCGTTGAACTCGAGGAAGCCGAACTGCAGGCCGGACGCGAAGCTGTCGCCGCCGCCGACGCGGTCCAGGATTTCCAGGTCGCGATACTGGCGGCTCTCGTAGAATTTTCCGCCCTGCCAGAGGATCGCGCGCCAGTCGTTCCTCGTCGCGGTGTGGACGCGGCGAAGCGTTGTCGCGGCCACCTTGAAGTTCTTGAACTCCTTCACTGCGGCCCCGATCATCGCCTTGAAGGCGCCGGCATCGATCGCTTCGCCGCGGCGGCGGGAGCCCCTCACCTTGAAGCCGAGCGACGCGGTGAAGTCCTCCTCGTTGCCGATCATGACGTCGACGTGCCTTGCGATCTCGCGATTGACCTCCTGCGCCTTCTTGAGGCCGCCGATCGACTTCCAGAGCGAAGGGCGGTAGTTGAGGTCGTACGAGACAATGGTGCCCTGCTTCTTCGCCGCCTTCACCGCCTCGATGGCGAGCTCCGCGGTCGACGGGGAGAGCGCGGCGAAGATTCCGCCGGTGTGGAACCATCGCGTGCCGAGCCGGCCGAAAAGGTTCCCCCAGTCGAAGTCCCCGGGTTTCAGCTGCGACGCCGCCGAGTTGCCGCGATCAGGGACGCCCACCGCGCCCCGGATGCCAAAGCCGCGCTCGGTGAAATTGAGGCCGTTGCGGACGGTGCGCCCAATCCCGTCGTCGCCCCGCCACTTGATGAACTCGGTGGCGACGCCGCCCTGCATGATGCAGTCTTCGATGAGGTGGCCGACCTCGTTGTCCACGAGCGCGGTGCAGACGGCGCTCCTGAGCCCGAAGCATTTCCGGAGCCCTCGCGAGGTGTTGTACTCGCCACCGCCCTCCCAGGCGGCGAATGAGCGGGAGGTGCGGATCCGGCCCTCGCCCGGGTCAAGGCGGAGCATCACCTCGCCCAGGGAAACCTGCTCAAAGGCGCAGGCTGCGGCTTGCTTGACGGCTAGGCTAGGCTGTTTTGACGGCATTGGATTGATGCGCCGCCTTTGCGGCGGCGACGAACAGGAGGGCTCGCGCGGTGATTTCGGCCCAGTCGCCGGATTTGAGCGCGGCCGCGGAAACGAGCGCGCTGCCCGCGGCGGCCGCAATGGCGCCGGCCCTCAGGAAATCGCTGAGGGTCTCGGGCGTGACGCCCCCCGTCGGCATGAGCTCGATCTGCGGAAAGGGGGCCTTTATGGACCTGATGTAGGCCGGCCCAAAGAACTCGGCCGGGAAGATCTTGACCACGTCGGCGCCCAGCTCCCACGCCGCAAGTATCTCGGTCGGCGTGAGCGCCCCGCATATGACGGGCACCCCGGCATCCCTGCACGCGCTGATGACCTCGGGACGAACCGCCGGAGTGACGATGAAGCGCGCGCCCGCCGCTATCCCCGCCCGGGCCGCTTCGGCGTCGAGCACGGTGCCCAGGCCCAGAAGCGCATCGGGCATCTCCCGGCTCACCTTGGCCGTCATCTCGACGGCCCCGGGTGTGGTCATGGTCAGCTCGATGCAATTCAGGCCGCCGGCCGAGAGGGCCTTTGCGCAATCGAGCAGATTGGCCGGGCTATCAGCCCGGATCAGCGCGACGATCCTTTCGGCGCGGAGTTTCCCAAGTACAGCGGACGCCGACGACATGCGCCCTTTATCGCGGAGGACCGACTCACCGGTCGAGGATGTTTTGCTGGATCCTGCAAGATAGTCCCGCTGCCGTCGTCCGGCGGAATTTGAGCTTCGACGCCCGGATCGCTACCGGGTAGGCCAACGGGCGAGACCGGTCCCCCCGTCCCCACCGCGGGTGGGTCGGGTTTTGATGCGCCATTTCCGCTCACTTCTCATCAACCGGGCAGACATAAGGCTGCCCGGCCTGCACGTGCTCGCCTTTGCCCTGCACAGGCACCTGCCGGAGCACGCCTCGATAGAGCATCACCGGCATCGCTGGCACCAGATCATCCTGTACCTGAGCGGGCGGGGGCGGCAAAGGTTCGCCGGCGGCTACGCGCGGGTGGAACCGGGGACGCTGGTCGTTATGCCGCCGGGATTGTCACACTCGTTCCAGCGGGCAAGCGACCGCATACCCCTCTGCCTGATGATAAATTTCCGCCTTTCCAGGCAGCCTCGGGGGCCGGCCGCCGTCTGCAGCCTCAACCGCTCGGAGACGATGCAGGTGCGCCAGCAACTGGCCCACCTGATAAGGCTCCAGTCCGGAAACGGCGGCGTTCTGCGATGGGAGAGCGCCGCGGTGATTCTGCAGGTGCTCATGACGCTTCTCCGGGCGGCCGACTGGATGGAGCGGGTGCCGCGGCCGACGGCGGCCGGACGCGGATCCGCAATGGGCCGGCTGCTCTCGACGGTCGGCCCCGCGACCCCGCTTGGGCAGGTCGTGCAGCGCAGCGGCTACCAGCGCGACCACCTGAACCGGCTGGTGAAGAGGGAAACCGGCCTCACGCTCGGTCAGGTTAGGGCCCAGCGCAGGCTCGCAAGGGCGAAGGAGCTCCTCTCCCAGGGCATGCAGGTGGCGAGCGCCGCCGAGGCGGTGGGCATGCTGGACCAGAGCTACTTTGCGCGCTGGTTCCGGCGCCAGACGGGGCAGCCGCCCTCGCGCTGGAGCCGCCGCATTCTGGGCTGATCCGGCCCGGGGGAGACCCGGCGGCCGCCCGGGTAAGGGTGGGTGGGGCCGTGGAGTGTCGCGCCCGGTCACCAGGGCCTCCCGAACATGGCCGTGGCCCGGCACATGAACGATGTCGAAAAAGTGCTGGTTATGGGCGGCAAAATCCTCATACCGGGAGTGCATTGTCGCGTAGACTGGCCCGCTGTGACGCAAACCCCAATCCCGGTGATCTTGGTGACAGGCGCTGGTCGCGGCCTAGGCCGCGGCATCGCGGTGCACCTCGCGTCGGAAGGCTGCTCCGTTGCAATTAATTTTGCCGGCAACCGGGGCGCCGCCGAGGAGGCTGCGGGCCTGTGCCGGAAGGCTTCGAGATCCGGGGACCAGAAGTTCCCTCTGATACAGGCGGACATCGGCTCCCCGTCCGACCGGGGCCGCCTCGTGGCCGAAACGCTTTCGACGCTCGGGAGGATCGACGCGCTCGTGAACAACGCCGGCATCAGCCTCATCGCGCCCGCCGAACACACCACNNCGTGAACCTGCAGGGGCCGTACTTCCTCACCCAGGCGGTGGCGCGTCACTGGCTTGAGAACAAGCCCCAGCCGGCCCTTCCCACGGGGCACAAGGTCGTTTTCATCACCTCCATCTCGGCCGACACGGCATCCGTCGACCGCGGGGACTACTGTGTCTCGAAGGCGGGCCTGGCGATGGCGGTGCAGCTCTGGGCCGCGCGCCTGGCGGCGCACAACATCCAGGTGGTCGAGGTGCGACCCGGAATCATGGCCACCGACATGACGGCGGGCGCCAAGGCAAAATACGACCTTCTCATGGCCGGGGGCCTTGTCCCGCAGGGGCGCTGGGGCACCCCTGAAGACGTCGGTTTGGCGGTGCGGTCGATCATCGCGGGCCAGCTCCCGTTCTCGACCGGGTCGGTCATTGCCGTCGACGGCGGCTTCCATATCCGCCGCCTGTGAGACCGGCGGAACCGCCCAGATGATTAAGGTCGACACCTCCCTGAAGCCGGGCTCCCTGCGGAAGGACATCGACCTCCTGTTTGAGGCGTCCGGCCGGAAGATATTCGCGCTTCAGAAGGCCTGGAATCCCCTGCTCGGGGCCCCGGTGATCACCGTGGCCGGCCGCTACACCTCGCGGGGATGGACGGAGTGGACCCAGGGCTTCCAGTTTGGATCTGCGATCCTCCAGTTTGCGGCCACGGGCGACCGGAAGGCCCTTGCGGTCGGACGGGAGGGCACGCTCCGGCACATGGCCAAGCATGTCAGCCACATCGGCGTCCACGACCACGGATTCAACAATGTCTCCACCTATGGAAACCTCCTGCGCCTCGCGAACTCGGGCGAGATGCGGGCGGACGAGGGGGAAATCCTGTACTACGAGCTCGCCCTGAAGGTGTCCGGGGCGGTGCAGGCCGCGCGCTGGACGGCCCTTCCCGCGGGTCTCGGCTACATCCACTCCTTCAACGGCCCCCACTCGCTCTTCGCGGACACCATCCGTTCGCTTCGCATCCTCGCGCTCTCGCACAGGCTTGGCCATGCCCTCATGGGGGAGAACGACCGGCAATACTCCCTCCTGGGCCGCCTCCTGCAGCACGCCGAGACCACGGCCCGTTTCAACGTCTACCTGGGAGAAGGGCGCGACCGCTATGATGTGCGCGGACGTGTCGCGCATGAGTCCATATTCAACCCGAACGACGGCTCCTACCGGTGCCCGAGCACCCAGCAGGGATATTCGCCCTTCACCACGTGGACCCGCGGCCTGGCCTGGATCCTGTGCGGATATGCCGAGCAGCTCGAGTTCCTCGAGGCGCTTCCCGACCAGGAGCTCAGGGCGTTCGGGGGAAAGGCGGCCGTCCTTGGTCGTTTCGCGGAGGTCGCTCGTGCCACCGCCGACTTCTACATCGAGCAGACGCCCACGGACGGCGTGCCCTACTGGGACACGGGCGCGCCCGGCCTCGCACGCCTCGGCAGCTATCTCGACCGCCCGGCCGATCCCTTTAACGACTTCGAGCCGGTCGACAGCTCCGCGGCGGCCATCGCCGCGCAGGGCCTCATCCGGCTCGGCCATTATCTCGGGGGCGGCAAGGAGGCCCGGGCGGGCTCACGGTACCTAGCGGCCGGGCTGACCATTGCCAGGGCGATCTTTCGCGAGCCGTACCTCTCGACCTCGAGCGGGCACCAGGGACTCCTGCTCCATACCGTCTATCACCGCCCAAACGGATGGGACCACGTTCCCCGCGGGCGAAGGGTTCCCTGCGGCGAATCCAGCATGTGGGGCGACTATCACGCCCGCGAACTCGCCTACCTGATAAAGCGGATGATCGAGCGACGGTCCTACTACACATTCTTTGGCCCGTGAGCCGGTGACCACCATGATCCCTCCCCCCCGGGACTTCTCCCGGCTCTGCCTCCACACGATGACCACGAGGCCGTGGACGTTCGCGGAGGCGGTGCGGCGCTACGCCGGCGCCGGCATCAAGGGCATCACCGTCTGGCGCTCCGCATTCGCGGACTGCAGCCCCGCGGCCGCGGGTGAGCTCGTGCGAAGCCACGGCCTTTCGGTCGCCTCGCTCTGTCGCGGCGGATTCTTCCCGGCCGACTCGGCCGACGGACGTGCCAGGGCAATCGACGACAACCGCCGCTGCATCGACGAGGCGGCCGAGCTCGGCGCCCCGCAGGTCGTGCTCGTATGCGGCTCGGCGCCGGGCCTTTCGCTTGAGGAGTCGCGGGTCCAGATCGCCGGCGGAATCGCCGCCGTGCTGCCGCATGCCGCCGCCGCGGGAGTGAGGCTCGCGATCGAGCCGCTTCACCCGATGTACGCAGCCGATCGCTCGGCCATTAACACCATGGGCCAGGCACGGGCGATCTGCAGTCAGCTCAAGTCCCCCTGGGTGGGCATTGCCGTGGACGTGTACCACACGTGGTGGGACGACCGGCTCGAGGAAGAGATAAGGGCCAGCGGCCGCGAGGGCACCCTCTTCGCCTTCCACATCTCGGACTGGCGCACGCCGACGACCGACCTCCTCGAGGACCGCGGGGTCATGGGGGAGGGTTGCATCCCAATCCGCCGCATCCGGGGATGGGTCGAGGAATCGGGTTTCAGCGGGTTCAACGAGGTGGAGATCTTCTCGCGGCGCCTCTGGGCGACCGACCAGGCGCGATATCTTGAGGACATCAAGTCCGCCTACCTCGCCCACGCCTGATCCCCGGCCGGTCCAATTCAATATGAAAAAACACGCCATCGGAGTCGTGATGAACGGCGTCACGGGACGCATGGGAACCAACCAGCACCTGGTGCGCTCCATCCTCGCGATACGCGACCAGGGCGGCGTCCGCCTTGGCAATGGCGACGTCGTCATCCCCGACCCCATTCTCGTCGGGCGAAACCCCGACAAGCTGAGGGCCCTGGCCAGGGCGCATGGCGTCGCCCGCGTGGCCGCGAGCCTCGACGAGGCGCTGAGGGACCCGTTCAACCGGATATATTTCGATGCGCAGACGACCGATCGCCGCGCCACGGCCGTGCGGCTTGCCATCGCCGCGGGAAAGGCGATCTATTGCGAGAAGCCGATAGCCACCGATGTGGATACGGCGGTGGCCCTTTACAGGGAGTGCGAGGCTGCGGGGCTGAAGAACGGCGTCGTGCAGGACAAACTCTGGCTTCCGGGAATGCTCAAGCTCAGGTCGCTGATCGATTCCGGCTTTTTCGGCAGGATCCTGTCCGTTCGAGGCGAGTTCGGCTACTGGGTGTTCGAGGGCGACTCGCAGCCGGCGCAGCGTCCTTCATGGAACTACCGCAAGGAGGATGGG
The DNA here is from genome assembly GCA_003140665.1 of Opitutaceae bacterium. Taxonomy (GTDB): domain Bacteria; phylum Verrucomicrobiota; class Verrucomicrobiia; order Opitutales; family Opitutaceae; genus Palsa-1447. The sequence goes on along the minus strand of PLKS01000127.1, from coordinate 6,427 downwards.
GGTGGCATCGCCATCGACATGCTCTGCCATTGGCGCTACCTGATAGACAACCTCTTTGGCAGCGTCGCCTCCATTTCATGCCTTTGCGCGACCCACATCCCCGAGCGACGAGACGAGAGCGGAACCCCCTATCCCTGCACTGCGGATGATGCCGCGTACGCCACGATGAGGACGGGCGATGGGTTGATCATCCAGTTCAACAGCTCCTGGTGCACCCGCGTGCGTCGGGACGACCTGCTCACCCTTCATGTCGACGGAACCAAGGGGTCCGCGGTGGCCGGACTTCGCGATTGCTGGACTCAGGGCGCCGGGGAGACGCCGCGGGCCGTCTGGAATCCCGATATCGAGCAGCCGATCCGCTTTTTCGACGGCTGGAATAGGATGCCGCCGGACTCGACCCACGACAATGCCTTCAAGGCGCAGTGGGAGCTTTTTCTCAAGCACGTCGTCGGCGATGAGCTGTTTCCCTGGACCCTTCTCGAGGGCGCCAAGGGGGTTCAGCTTGCCGAAAAGGGATTGGAGTCGTGGAAGAAAGGAGCGTGGGTAGGGGTTGACGAGATCCAACTGGAGCCCGCCCGGTGAGGATGGCGCGGGCGCGATGCAGCCCGATAGTCCAAAACCGTTGGCTCTACGACTGCCAGTCCTCGACTACAAGGCCGGGCACACGAAAGAACTCCCTCGTGTTATGAGTCACAAGGATGGCTCCCATAGCAAGGGCATGGCCGGCAAGAAGCACGTCGTACCGACCGATTGGCTGGGCGTTCGGGCGCATTGCCTCAAGCGATGCGCGAACATCGGCCGCACGCTGTGCAGCATGCCCGTCAAAATCTTCAATAGCGGGCATCAAGCCTCTCAAGAACTTCAATCGAGGAACTGCCCTATCTCGGTTTGGACTGCGCGCAGCGCCGTACTGCAACTCAAACCATGCGATTGCGGACAGCCGGCAATCGAGGACATTCTCTTCGACCTTCTGCGCGATTGCGGCATCGGCTCCCCTGGCAAGGCGGGTGAGTGCGTTGGTATCGAGTAGATAAAGCATCAGGGTCTCGGCCAATCGTCCGGAAGGGAAGGCAGGCTCATGAGTTTTCGGAGGGCGCGGCGGCGCCTTGCCAGCGAAGCGCTATCGACGACCAGAAATCCGTCGGGCGTCCGTGTGACCTCGTAGCTTCCGGACTTTATCCCTAGGGAGCTTGGAAGGCGTAGGGCCTTTGAATTCCCCGCTTTGAATACTTTGGCAGTCAAGGTGTTCATGTAAGTACAATGTAGTTACATGGGATTTGGTCAAGTGAACGCTAAAGCAGACCGGCCTCCCTGAAGCTGTAATATCCCCGTCCCAGGGGATCTGCTCCACGTCTACCGACGATAACATCGGCCAGCAGAGGTATGTCCACCGCTGCTGCCGCTTTCCTGAGCTGCCTTGTTAGCTGGATATCGGCAGCGCTTGGAGATGGATCCCCGCTGGGTTGGTTATATGGGTCATTGCCGCTGGAAACTACGGATCAGTTAAAGGGATTTAGTGTGTTTGCACCGGATCTTTGGAAATCGGTAACATTTCTTGTTACGACAATCAGCTGATATTCGAGCCCGGTGGCCGCTATTAGGCCGTCAATCGCCGGTAGGGGTTGGCTTGGGGATAGGCGACCCCAGCGGTCTGCGACCCTTGCTGTTATCGGAAGAATTCTCTCGGCGTAGTGGGTCTCTAGACCGAGTAGCCATCGTTCGAGATTGCCGGCTGCTGTAGGATTTCTGAGACGATGAAGTTCTATCCCCGATCGAATCTCGCCGACCGTCAGAACACTTAAGAAAGCTTCATTCGCATTGATACTAGATATCCAAGCTGACACCCCGGGATTGATGCCCGGTTTTCTAAGCTCTGAAACGATGCAGGTGTCGAGGAGGTAGGGCATCAGAGTTCTACCGGCCGCGGAAGATCCTGGGATCGTGGAAATTCAATGTCTTCCCCTGTCGGAACGCTTCGAAGGTACGCGATGAAATTGTCCTTTGGGCCAAGCGCATCACCAAACAAGGCTGTGCGAAGCAATCGGCGGTGAGCCTCCTCGACGGAGATTCCCAGTGCGGCCGCTTGGCTTCGCAGCTTCCGCACTACCGCTGGTTCAAGATCACGTACGAGGAGTTGGGGCATTCAAAACCGATGATATCAATGATAGCATTTGTCAATCAAAGGAGCCCCGCTTCCCTGAAGCTGCAGTACCCCAGGCCAAGAGGATCAGCCCCTCGACGTCCGACGATAACATGATCCAGTAGAGGAATATCCACTGCTGCTGCCGCCTCGAGGAGCTGCCTTGTGAGCTGGATATNNGCGCTTGGGGATGGATCTCCGGACGGGGGGTTGTGTGGGTCATTACCTACTAATCATCGAGAGGGCCGTACCGGCGAGATCGGCCGGGGAATCCACCAGTTGATTTGCACCAGCTTTTTCCAGTTCGTCTCGTGTACCATAGCCCCAAAGCACACCGAGGCCGCGCATTCCGACCGAGTGAGCGCCGGAAATATCATATCGGCGATCGCCGACCATCAGACATTGATACGGCGGAAGACTATGTTTCGACAGGATATGTGAGAGCAATTCAGGCTTATGATCCAGCTCACCGTTTGGCCCTGAGCCGTAGATTCCGTCAAAGAATGTGTCGAACTTCAGGTGGTCGAGAATACGGTTTGCAAAAATCGCCCTTTTTGACGTCGCGAGGTAGATTCGCAATCCGGCCTGCTTCATCTCTCCAAGGGATTTGCCAATGCCTGGATAGGGGATGCTTCCGAGAAATCCGCTTTCACCATAATGTTCACGGTAGGCAGCTACGGCTTCGCCTACTCTGTTGTCCCCGTATGACTGTAACAAGATTCGCATTATTTCTTCGAGCGGGGGCCCGATGAAGCGCCTTATGTCGAGGGAATCGTTCGGTCCATGTCCAAGGGCGCGTAATGCGGTAAGGCAGCTAGCTAAAATGCCGGGGTACGAATCTACTAAGGTGCCGTCCAGGTCGAGAAGTACGGTGCCAGTCATGATCCTGCTACTGTACAAGCACGCTGGCAGGAATACCGAGTCCCTTATGGAGGGCCCGAATCATTCCTAGGCTGAGCGGTCTCTTGTGATTCAGCACCTCTGAAACACGGCTCTTACTTGGGAAATAGNNAGGTCTTTCTGCCTCAGCCCCTCTTGCTCCATCCTGAATTTTATGGCGTCAACCGGGTCTGGGCTGTCGATAGGGAAGTGCGTTTCTTCGAAGCGTTCGACGAGCAGCGACCACAGCTCTAGCTCGGACTCACCCGACGAACCTGGCTCGGCATCCATGAGTGTTTCTACATGGGCCAGCGCCTTCCGGTATTCCTGCTCGGTCTTAATGATCTTCGGAGTCATGGGAATCTCCAGGTTATACGGCCGTGGCGTCCACCCTGTCGTAGGTGGCATGGGTACCAACGAAGCGGACAAATACGATTCCCGTGTTGTAGTGGATCCTCGCGACTAGCCGGTAATGGTTTCCTGCAATGTCGAACACGACCCGGTTCCCGGGCAGGAAATCGGCTGAAGGGTAACGGGCTGAGATGTCCTTTGGATTCTTCCAAGTGGCAGCCTTGGCTTCGTGAAACCACGATTCCAACGGCGCCTTTGCCGCGGTGTGCCTTTCGTAGAAATCCTTTAGGGTCCGTCGGGAGATCACGCGCATGACGATCAGGAGGCAGAGATGGGTTTGCAAGCCAAAGTTCCCGCCACGGGAACTTTAAAAGCGACGCCTCAAAGGAGCCCTGCCTCCCTGAAGCTGTAGTACCCTCGACCCAAAGGGTCAGCCCCGCGTCGACCTATTATAACATGATCCAGTAGAGGTATGTCCACAGCCGCCGCGGCCTCCCTAAGCTGCCTAGTGAGCTGGATATCCGCAGCGCTGGGTGATGGGTCGCCCGACGGGTGGTTGTGTCGGTGATTACCTACTAACGGAATCGACCATGAAAAATGCTGCATCCATGGCGATTGGACCACCCCTTTCGGAACGGTCAGCTCCCGGTAGTTGCTTCCAACGTCGCCGTGGTTTTGGCTCAACCCCGATGACCAGCCATTCACGGTTCACGGCGCGGGTTTTGTTGATGCCTAATCCTCCGAATACCCAGCATTTTCAAGGCGTGCCGCCGGCGGCCAACGGTGGCGTCGAAACTCGTACGCCTCTGGATACTCCGGTTCTGTTGGTAATCGAGGTGAAGACCGACGGGGTGTTTCTTTTTAGATTTTCGACCGAACGCAGATGTGTCGGTGACACGTGGCACAGGTCAGTCGACGAGGCTAAGAGTCAGGCTGAATTCGAGTTCAACGAGCTAACTTCCGTCTGGAAGGTTGTACCTGAGCAAACTGATGACGTTTTCTCATTTGGTTTCGCAGACTAGGCATCGGAAATTTCTAGGATTCTTGCCAATCTTCAACTGCGAGTCCCGGCACCCGGGCAAACTCCCTCGTATTGTTTGTGACAAGAGTGGCGCCTAGGCGGAGAGCTTGGGCCGCTAACATCAGATCGTATGGGCCGATGGGCTGTGCATTCGGCATTAATCGGGCGAGGTAGGCTCTCACGAATCCATAGAATGAAGCGTCGTTGCATGTGTAATTTGCCTCATTGCCTATAAGCGTCCTAAGCTTCCTCACCCGGTCCGAAAGTGTAGGGAGATCGGGTCGTTTTGCTGCGCCGTATTCGAGTTCCGAAAGCACAACACACGACAATCGACAAAAGCGGAGATTGGCCTCGAGCCTGGATTTGATACCTTTGTCGATGCCGCGAAGATAGCGGGAGAATACGTTTGTGTCCGGCAGGTAGATCACGATTCCGGAAGGTCTAGCGGCTCAACCTCGGGAAAATCAGGGCAGGATCCGTAAAGCTTGGACAAAGCCTTAACACGGCTGGCCTCGGCTTTGGGATCGAGAATGAAAAGCCCTCTCGCAGTCTTCTCGATTTGGACGGTTTTTGCATTCAAGCGAAGGGCTTTCGGTAGGCGAATAGCCTGCGAGTTTCCGGATTTGAACACTTTAGCTGAAATGGTCGGCATGTGCATACGCTGTATATACAAAAGGCGCCTGTCAACTTCCCGTGGAGGGACTGTTGCGGGGGATGACGAAATTCTCACAACAGTCCCGCCTCCCTGAAGCTGTAGTACCCTCGACCCAGAGGATCTGCCCCACGTCGACCTATTATAACATGATCCAACAGAGGAATATCTACAGCTGCCGCCGCTTCCCGTAGCTGCCTTGTGAGCTGGATATCCGCTGCGCTTGGAGATGGATCTCCGCTGGGGTGGTTGTGGGTGCAGACGACGGCCGCGGCAGCCTCGCGTATCGCCGAGCGAAAAACCTCGCGCGGGTGGGCGAGGGCGGCCGTCGCTGTTCCCGATGAGATCTCGACCCTTTTTCGGAGGCGGTTGCGCCTGTCCAGGCACAGCACCCAGAACTTCTCGACCTCGAGGCCTGAGGCGATCGACTCCAGATGGGCGGCGATGAGATCGGCCCGGTTCAGGATGGGCGATTCATGGGGCGGCAGGCTGACCGCCCGGCGCGCGACCTCCATCGCCGCAACGAGCTGCAGCGCCTTCACGCGGCCGATTCCCCTGAGCTTTCGATAGTCGGCCTCGTGCCACGCGAGGAGACCGGCGAGCGAACCCGCCTCGGAGATGAGACGCGACGCGAGCGTTAGGACGTCCTGTCCCCGGGTGCCGCTGCGCACGATCATCGCGAGCAACTCCGTGTCACTCAGGGCGGAGGCGCCGAGCCTCTCAAGGCGCTCCTGCGGCCTCTCGGCGGCGGGCAGCACGCGCATGCGATTGGCAGGGTACGCGCTGGGGGAGCGGGGCGCAGGGGAGGCGGGATTCACGGGGATTTCGCGACGATGGGCGGGATCGATAATTAAACAATTAAAATAGACATGACTAACTTTTTGCCGCGCTCGGGGCGGAGAGCCGACCCTCTCCTCTGGAGACCTAGAGCATTTTCGATTGAGATAGTCCCGTATTTGGCATGCCGAAAGAAGTTTTGGCAGTGGTCGGGAAGGAAGCAGGCGAGGCTGCGAGCGACGGCGGGTTGGAGGGTCTCGAGGGTACGTGCGGCCTCGCGCCGCAGGTGGCTCTTTAGTTTGGCGAAGGCCATCTCGATAGGGTTGAGATCCGGGCTGTAGGGAGGCAGATAGCGCACCTTTGCCCCCCGGGCCTCTATCAGTCTGTTAACCGTCGGGGTCTTATGGATGCAGAGGTTGTCCATGATCACCTCGTCGCCCTCGTTGAGCTCCGGACAGAGCACCTGGCCGACGTAGGCGGCAAAGACCTCCATATTGGCTGATCCCTCGATCAGGAACGGGGCGTCGATGCGGTCGTGGCGCAGGGCGGCAATGAAGGTTGAGGTCGCCCAGTGGCCGTGGGGCACGGCCCCGATGCAGCGCTGGCC
>PLKS01000187.1 GCA_003140665.1 Opitutaceae bacterium | reverse complement strand
AGAGATAGAACCACCACGCGGCGTCGGTGGTCTTGGCCAGCGTGAAGGCCCAGGTCTCGCGCACCCTCACGAGCCTGCGCAGCGGGATCCGCGCGCCGGGCGCCGCCGGCGGCGAATCGCTGTGGATGTAGTCGAGCTCGGCCGCCGTCACCCGCGAGTGCGACCCCGGTGCCTTGTAGGTCCTGAGCCACAGGACGATCCAGGCCGCGNNCGCGTACTGCCAGTTCGTGCCGTCGGGGTGGACGAAAAGGGGGATCATGAGCGGCGCGAGGACGGCGCCGACATTTGTCCCGGCGTTCAATATGCCGGTCGCGAAGGCGCGCTCCCGCCGGGGGAACCACTCGGCGACGGTCTTTATCGCGGCCGGGAAGTTCCCGGACTCCCCAAGCCCGAGGCCAAAGCGGGCGACGCAGAAGCCGACCAGGCTGAAGGCGGGGCGCACCAGCGCGTGCATCATGCCAAAGAAGCTCCATATGGCGATGGACAGCGCGTAGCCGGCCCGGGCGCCGATCCGGTCGATGATGCTCCCCATGGAAACCAGTCCGATCGCGTAGGCCGTCTTGAACGCGATATTGATGGTCGCGTAGTCCCGGTCGGTCCAGTGGAAGACCTTGTACTGCAGGGTGGGAGCGAGGACGCCCAGGACGCTGCGGTCCACGTAGTTGATCGTCGTCGCGAAAAACAGCAGCGCGAGGACGCGCCAGCGGTAGCGACCAATCGGGGGGGCAGCCGGTGGACGGGGCTTCAAGTCAGCAAAATAACTTGCCTATCCCCCGTTAACTTTCCACTGAAAAGCGAATTCCCGACAGGGCCGCCGGGGCAAGCATCGCCATGCCCGACACGTACTTCATCATTCCCGAGTCCCAGCACAACGCCCTCACGGAGGCCGTCTATCGCCGCCGCGGCTTCCTTCCCGACGAGGCGGCCGACGGCGCGCGGCTGTGCGCGGAGGCCTCGCGCCACGGGATACGCACGCATAACGCCATCAAGGCCCTCCAGCTCGACCGGCACTTTGGCTCCGGCTCAATGGGCTGCATTCCAGGGGCGAGGATCGAGGAGATTCCCTCTCGCTTCGCCGCCGCGAGGACCTGGAACGCCAACAGGAAGCTCGGGCAGTGCACGGCCTACCGCGCGATGGAGGCCGCCATGGCGCTCGCCGACCGCTTCGGGGTGGGCACCGTCAGCGTCGACAACGCATTCCACTACCTGTGGGGCGGCGGGTACGTCATGGATGCGGCCCGCCGGGGCTACATCGCGTACACGAACTGCACCGCCGCCCTCGCGGAGGTCGTGCCGTTCGAGGGCAGGTTCCCCACGCTTGGCACCAACCCCCACTCATGGGGCTTCCCGACAACGGACGCCGTCGGTTTCCCCATCGTCATCGACTGGGCCACGTCCGTCATCGCGATGGGCCGGGTGCAGCAGCTCAGGCGCGAGGGCCGCCCCCTTCCCCCGATGGCGGCATTGGACCGGGAAGGCCGCCCCACGACCGACCCGGCCAAGGCGGTCGCGCTGCTCCCCTTCGGCGCCCACAAGGGCTACGGGTTGTCCCTCGTCAACGAGATCGTCGGGGCGTTCATCGGCGGCTCCCTTCCCACGCTGCGCAGCCGGTGGGACCGGGAGCCCGATGAAAAGCACACCTGCGCGTTCTTCTTCCAGGTCATCCATCCGGAGGCGGTCAGCGGCGGGGCCTTCGCCCTGGGGCGCGGCCAGACCGGGAACGTCAGGGCCGTGATCGGGGACATCCTCGGCCACGGAAACGGGGCGTGTCTCCTGCCCGGCCAGCTCGAGGCCGACTGGGCGCGCAAGAGCGCCGGCGCGGGGGGGCTTCTCTTCACGGAGGCTGAGATCGAGGCCTTCAACGAGCTCGCGGCCGAGGCCGGCCTCGCGCCGTGGGTCGCCTCCGCCCTCAGGTCCGTCTCCGTTTGACGGGCCCGTCGGAGTCGGGAATGCTCGCGCCCGATGAGTCCGGACACGCCCGCTGCCCCCTTCAGGGCGGATGTGTCCGTCCCCGTCGATTTCCATCTCTTCGCAAGGATGGAATACAACGCGGACCTGAAGGGCCGCGGGACGTTTGCCATGCAACGGGACCCGCCGGCCTACCGTTTCACGGGGCTAAGGCGCCAATTCCTTTCGGGAAAGCGCGTGGAGCTGGATTTCGCGCCAGCCGACATCCTCAACGTACAGGTCGACGGGCGGAAAGTGCGCTTCGCAACGACCAAGGGCAACTCGGGCAGGCTGACGGGTGGCTTCGTCTTCTACTGCCGGAATGCCGCCGGGGCGGAGGAGGCCGCTGGCCTCCTCCCCAAGGTTTCAGATCCCGATTTCGTGGCGGGCCGGGAAGACCTCGCCGAAAAAAGGGATTTCGAACGGAAGCTCCGCCAACTCCCGGGCGCCGGGAATCCGTACCTCTCGGTGACCGGCGTCATCATTGCTCTCAACGTCGCCGTCTTCCTGGCCATGGCGGGGTTTCTCGGGGCTGGGTGGCTGGAGACGACGGATTTGACGCCGTACATCCTCTACGGCGCGAACAACGCAGCCGCAACCACGGACGGCCAATGGTGGCGCCTCATCACAAGCATGTTCATGCATTATGGCGCCCTGCACCTGGCGCTGAACATGTGGGCCCTGTTCCAGTCGGGCCGCCTCGTGGAGCGGCTGCAGGGCCGCGCCCTCTACGCGACAACCTACCTCGCGAGCGGGGTCGGCGGCGGATTCCTAAGCCTGGCGTGGCACGGGAACAAGATCTGGAGCGCCGGGGCCTCCGGGGCGATCTTCGGGGTGTACGGAGCCCTCCTGGGCTACATGCTCCGGGAGAAGGAGGCGCTGCCGAAGCCCGTGCTTCGTCCTCTGGTGAGGAGCACGCTCACCTTTGCCGGCTACAACCTTTTCTACGGACTGATCCACCCGGGAATCGACAACGCGGCCCATATCGGGGGCCTGCTGACGGGGCTCGTGTTGGGCTGGCTCACCGCCCCGCCCCTGGATCTCGGCAACAGGTCCAGCCTCCTTGGCCGCAGGCTTGCCATCGCCGCGGCGGCAATCGCCGTCATGGTCGTTGCCGGCGTGGAAGCGGCGCCGCGCTATGACTATTCTGTCACGGATGAGCTGGCGTGGGCGGACGCCGTGAAGCCTTTTGTTGCCGAGGACGCCGCGCTCGAGGCGGGGCAGAACGCCGCCCTCGACGCCTGGGTGCGGACGCGCCGGAACGGCGCGGATTTCCGCAGGATGATAGAGGACAAGATGGTGCCGCTGTATGGCACGTTTGCCCGGACGATTGATTCCCTTCACCTTTCTCCCGGGCGGCTCACCGCGCGGCGCCGCAAGGCGTTCAGCGAGTTTGCGCGCCTGCGCCTCGACGCCTACGGCCACCTAGTGGCCGCCGTGGAGCAGAATGACCCGCAGGAGCTTGAGGCCTATAACCAGCTGAATGAGAAGGCGTCGAAGGTTCTCCAGTCGTTCCAGGACTCCCAGAAGGCCGCCCGGTAGCAACGTGGCGGCCCGGGTCCAAAGGCGGCACGAAGCCTGCGCCGGACGATCGCCGAGGCTCCCCGCCCGGACTCACCCCTGCGCCGCGGCAGCCTCGCCTGTCCCGGAACCGTATTCCTCCAAGACCGCGGGATCCTTCTCCGAGGCCCGGGCCCCGGCAAGGCGTCCCGCCCCCCCGAGCCTCCTTGCCGCCCAGACCGCGTGCGCGCGCACGATTGCCGAATCGTGGGAGGCGAGCTTGACCAGAGGCTCAAGGAGACTGCCGTCACCGGAGTTGCCCGCCGCCACGCAAGCGTTTCGCAGGAGGCCCGCCAGCTTCACCCGCTTGATCGCGGTGCCGCGGAAGACCTCCGCGAACCTCGCCGGCGTCAGCGCCAGGAGCTCGCGCAGGGGGATCGCCGCGATGTCACCCCTGGAGGAGAGGATCATCTGCCTGCCCGCCCTGGCGAATCGATTCCAGGGACACACGTCCAGGCAGGTGTCGCAGCCGTAGACGCGGCTGCCGATCGCCCGCCGCAGCCCGACCGGTATGATCCCCTTGTTCTCGATCGTCTGGTACGAGATGCAGAGGCGGGCGTTCACGACCCCCGGCTCCGGAAACGCCTGCGTGGGGCAGGCGTCCATGCAACGGGTGCACTTGCCGCAGAGCAGACCGACGGAGCCGGGATCGCCGCGGCCCTTCAGTGGCGGATCGGACCCCAGGTCCAGGCGCGTGAGGATCGCGGCGAGGAACAGCCAGTTGCCGTGCCGGCGGGAGATGAGCATCGCGTTCTTCCCGATGAAGCCCACGCCCGCGAGCGCGGCCCAAGCGCGCTCGAGCACCGGTCCGGTGTCGACGTAGTAGCGGTAGTCTCCCGGGTCGGCCCCGTAGATCTCCTCGATCTCGCCGCCGGCGCGAACAAGCGCCCGCCTGAGGGAATCGTGGTAGTCGCGGTACAGGCTGTAGCGGGCCCAGACCGGGGTCCCGGCGGCATCGACCCCTTCCCTTCCATCGCCCCTTCCTCCGCCCTGGAAATAATCGACCCCGAGCAGGATCGCCGACCGCGCCCCCTCCAGGACCAGCCCGGGGTCCAGGCGCTTCGCCGCCGTCCGCTCCATCCAGCCCATGTCCGCATGATAGCCCGCGTCAAGCCATGCGCTAAGGCCGTCCCCGCCAGGGCGCGGCGCTAGGCGCACAAATCGAACCTCGTCGAATCCGAGCTCCCCAAGGCGCGCCCGCAGCCTCTCCCGGCGGGCGTCCATCGCCTCAGGAACCCGCCGTTTCGCGCCTGCCGGCAAACTCGGCGGCTTCACGGCGCCACACCCGGATCACATGTGCTGCGATCTCGGCAAGGGGCCGCGAATCGGTGAGGATGACCGTTCCCGCCGACTTGTAGGTCGATTCGCGCTCGGCATAGAGAGCGCGCGCCCGCGCGTTGGGATCCTCGACGTCGAGGAGCGGCCGGGTCTTGGTGTGCCGGGCGGTCCGGGCAAGGATCGTCTCGATCGACGCGTGGAGGCACACGACGACGCCCTTCGTTCCCAGGCGGGCGAGCATGCCGGGCTGCACGACGAGGCCGCCGCCGCAGGCGACGACC
>PLKS01000095.1:8223-8370 GCA_003140665.1 Opitutaceae bacterium | reverse complement strand
GCTTCGGCGACCGCCGCAAGGCGATGTTGGAAGATATCGCCATCCTGACCGGCGGCAAGGCGATCACGGAAGACATCGGCGTGAAGCTGGAAAGCGTCCAGTTGGGCGATCTGGGCCGCGCCAAGCGCGTCACGGTGGACAAGGACA
>PLKS01000095.1:0-8184 GCA_003140665.1 Opitutaceae bacterium | reverse complement strand
CCGAAATGAAGGAAAAGAAGGCTCGTGTGGAAGACGCTCTGCATGCCACTCGCGCGGCGGTAGAGGAAGGCATCGTTCCGGGCGGCGGCGTGGCTCTGCTGCGCGCGTCGAAGGCGTTGCATAGCCTGCATATGGGCGGCGACGAACAAATTGGCGTGAACATTGTCAAGCGGGCCTGCGAAGAGCCGCTGCGGCAGATTGTTGCCAACTCCGGCACCGAAGGCGCCATCGTGGTAGAGAAGATCCGCGAGCACAGCAACCCCAATTACGGGTTCAACGCGCAGACCGACACCTACGAAGACCTGGTGAGCACGGGCGTCATCGACCCCACCAAGGTGACCCGTTCGGCGCTGCAAAACGCGGCGTCGATCGCTTCGCTGATGCTGACCACGGAAGCCATGATCGCCGAGATCCCCGAAAAGAAGTCGGCTCCCGCCGGCGGACCGGGCGGTCACGGACCGGAAATGGATTACTAAGAGAAGGCAGAAGTTAGAACTTGGCCGCGCCTCTCGGGAAACCGGGGGCGCGGTTTTTTTGTGCCCAAAAGCACGAGGCACTCCGCTCGGTTGAGGAATCGGCGAAGAAACAGCGAAGACGCCTCCCCGCCGCAGCCGCGTCTTCATCACCTTTGGTGGCCCGCGCGGCCAAGGGATCGGAGGGTCGCGTACTTGGCGCTGATACCCGGTCGGCGAGGCTGCGCCACACGCGGAGTGCTTAAATGGTAAAGATATCAGGCGGCTGCGCCGATATGATCAATGTATGCAGGATAGGCGTTTGGAAGTTCGCATGTTGTGCGCAGATGTGGTGGAAGCCTGCTGGACAGACAAGGACGGCAAGACACAACGGGCCAACGCCCTTCTGGAGGATATTTCCCCATCCGGAGCGTGCCTGCAGTTCGAAGCGGCCGTCCCACTGGGGGTGACCCTCCGGTGGGGCTGTCCCAAACAGGAGTTTGTCGGCGAGGTCCGCTATTGCGTGTATCGCGAAATCGGTTACTTCGTCGGCGTGGAGTTCGAGCCACAATCGAAATGGTCGAAGAAGGCGTATAAACCGCAGCATTTGTTGGACTTACAGCGCCTGATGGAAACTGCGAAGAAGCCCGGCCGCTAGGTGCGCGGCCCGAGCACCGTTTCGATGGCCTGGGCTACGTTCGGCGCCCGGAAATCCGCGGTGCAGTCCTGGTCCGGGCCGTAACCGGTCAGCACCAGGATGGTCTTTGTGCCTGCACGTCTGCCGCACTGGATATCGGCAGCCTTGTCGCCAATCATGTAGGAACCGGCCAGGTCGATATCGTGCTCGGCCGCCGCCTCAAATAGCATTCCCGGTTCGGGTTTGCGCCGCGTGGAGCCTATTCCGGGCGCGTCCGGGCAAAAATAGGAGCCGTCGATCAAGCCTTCCCCAATCCGGGAAATCAGCTCGGTCTGAACGGCGCGATATTGTGCCTCGCTGATCAACCCGCGGCCGATGCCGCTCTGATTGGTGACAATAAAGGCCCGAAAACCGGCCTCTTTCAACCTCCGAAGTCCCGCCGGAACACCCTCATACAGCCGGACCTTTTGCGGATCGCCGCAATAGTGCACTTCTTCCATCAGAGTGCCGTCGCGGTCGAAGAATACGGCCGGAGCGCTCATGGGGACCGGAAACTCGCCTGCAATTCGGCCGCCGTCACGGTGGCCGTGCCCAGTTTTCCGACCGCGATCCCGCTAGCCCGATTGGCCAGTTCGGCAGCCTCGGCGGCAGTGGCGCCCGCGGCCAGGCTCAGGGTGAGAACGGCGATGGCGGTGTCGCCGGCGCCGGAAACGTCGAAGACGTCTTTGGCTCGCGTGGGAGTATGGCTGGCCGGCGCGTCTCCTTCGAACAGCAGCATGCCATGCTCGCCCAGGGTGATCAACAGATTTTGCGCCTGCCAGCGCTGGCGCAGCCGGCGTCCGGCTTCGAGCAGCGCCAGATCGTCGAGAACCGGCGTCACCGGTTCGGCGGGGGGCAACCCGGCGGCGATAAACGCCTCCATGCGGTTGGGCTTGACCGCCGTCACGCCGGCCCAGGACAGCGAAGTGTGCGGATGCGGATCCACGGTCAGGATCTTGCCGGATTCCCGGGCGATGCGGCAGAGGTGGTCGGCCAAAGGCTGGGTCAGGAAGCCTTTGCCGTAGTCCGCCACCACGATGGCATCCACGCTGGGCAGCATGCCGTCCAGTTGTTCGATGGCGCGCGCCGTCTGGGCGCCCGTCATGGCCGGCTTCTGTTCGCGGTCCACGCGCACCACCTGCTGGTTGCGCGCGATGACGCGCGTTTTCCGAATAGTTTCGAGCGCCGGGTCGCATTGCACGCCGGCGGTATCGATGCCGGCTTCCGCCAGCAGCCCGAGCAGGAGCTCGCCGGCGGCGTCTTTTCCGGCGAGCCCCATGATCGAGACATGCGCGGTGAATTCCTTCAGATTACGCGCCACATTGGCGGCGCCGCCGGGGTAATACGATTCGCCCGTTACGTTGACGATGGGAACCGGCGCTTCCGGCGAAATGCGCGTGACCTTGCCCCAGAGAAACTCGTCGAGCATCAGGTCGCCGATGACCAGGATCCGGAGGCCGGTGATCCTCTTGAGAAGCGCCTTCGCCTTGCTGGTTGAAATGGACATGGCTTTCGGGTGTCCGGGCGGGTCCTACCGAAGCTCCCACGCGTAGGGGTAGCTCGACAGCATGCGCGGGGCGCCCCCCGTCACCTGGACGACGTCCTCGATGCGGCACGCGCCGACGCCCGGATAGTAGAGCCCCGGCTCAACCGTGACCACGGAGCCCTTCTTGAGCGCATAGTCGAATGTCGCGTTCATCCGCGGCGGCTCATGGACGTCGAGCCCCAGGCCGTGCCCCGTGCCGTGGAAGAATCCGACCGATCCCCGCGCGGTGCGCCGGGTCGCGAATCCCCGGGAGACGAAGGTCTCGGACACGCGGCGGTGGACCTCTTTCCCGTTGACACCCGCCCGCACCGTCGCGAGCGCCGCGATCTGGGCCGCCCTCACCGCCTCGACGATGGCCCGCTGGGCGTCGCTCGCGCGCCCACGCAGGAACGTGCGGGTCATGTCGCCGTTGAAGCCCGTCGAGGAGACCCGCGGGAAGACGTCGACGATGATGAGCTCGTTTGCGCGCAGCGGGCCCGAGCCCCTGTTGTGGGGGTCGCAGGCCTGGTCGCCGCCAGCGACGATCGTCGAGCTGGAGATGGAGCCCTCCTCGATGCAGGCGGTCTCGACCGCCACCTTGACGCGTTCGCTCGTGAGGGCGCTTCCCTTGTGGATGAGCCGGCCCGCGCGGACGCGGCAGGCCCGCAGGAGGCGCTCGGCCGCGGCGATTCCCGCAGCGCTGCAGCGGTTCCCCTCGCGGATCGCCGAGGCCTCGGAGGCCGACTTGATCTCCCTCTCGGGGAAGAGGGCCCCCTTCGATATCTCGACAGGCAGTCCGAGGTCGCGAAGCTCCTTGTAGAGGCCCGCCGGGAAATCGTCCGGCACCGTGAAGGGGCCGGCCCTGAGCTTTCGCACGAGGAGGGCGATCACCCGGGCGGCGCCAGGGGTTTGCCTGGGCCACGCGCCGGCCGCCTTGCCGAGCCACGCCTCGAGCGGCAGCACGGTGTCGAACTTCGAGGCGCGCCTGACGCGCCCGAATTCCAAGGCGCTCACGACCGCGAACCTCCTTCCCCTGACGCTGAATGCGACGAAGGGGTCGGGCACGTCCACGCCGCCGAAGTAGAGGGCGTCGGCGCTGCGCGCGGTCTCGGAGTACAGCAGGATGTCGCGATTTTTCTTGGTGGCCATGAAGCAGACGAAGATTGTCTATCCCCGTGGGGGAATTAACCTTCGAATACGTGCAAAATGCAAATCTGGTTTCGCCGAGGGCGTGGGCGGCGGCGGCCGTGCTGGCTCTCGCCGTGTCGGGCTGCGGCTCGGGAACGACCTCGGAGCCGGTCCCGGTGCAGAAGACCGTATGGGACCACTTCACGATCGACGTGGGAGGACACCCCGCGAGCCTGCAGATCGCGGTCCTTCCGGCCGAGCAGCAGCGCGGCCTGATGCAGCGCGGCGACCTCGGGAAGGACGAGGGGATGCTCTTCGTCGACGACAGCCCGCGGAAGCAGAATTTCTGGATGCACGACACGCCCGAGGCCCTCGACATAGGGTTCCTGGGCCCGGACGGCATGATCGCCGAGATCTATCCGCTGCTTCCCTACGACGAGCGGACGGTCTCCTCGCACGGCGACCAGCTGCAGTATGCGCTGGAGATGCGGCAGGGCTGGTTTGCCGCGAACGGCGTGCGCCCGGGCGCGCGCGTCGACCTCAAGGCGGTCGCCGCCGCCATCAAGGCGCGGGGCCTCGACCCGTCCAAGTTCGGTCTCGAGTGACGGCCCGGGCGGCCGCGGGCCGCCAGATCAGGCCTTCGGAATCTCGTTGTCGGTGCGCAGGACCACGACCGGCGTCTTTGTCTTCACCCAGAGCTCGACGTCCCTGAAGAAGCGGGCCGGGACGTTCTCGAGCGCGTCGCCCACGGTCTTCGCGGGCGAGAGCGCGCCCCTTTTCGATGCGTTGTAGTCGAAGGTGCCCTTGAGCAGGCGCTCCTGCGAGCTCGCGGGGCTTTCGCTCTCGGGGATCTGCAGCACCCATCCCGTGAAGTCGCCCTTCGGCATCCGGCCCTCGGGGTCGCTGAGCAGGATGAGATACTGCTTCTTCACGGGAGGAGGCTGGTCCCCGTCACCCGGGTCGGGCTGGGCGGCGAGGTTCATCTCGGCGACCACGCGGCGCAGGACCGCGGGGTCTATGTGGTTTTTCTTCAGTATCTCGGCGACCTTGTTGACATCGATTTTGGGCATGGAAGGGGGGGATGGTTTGAGGGCGCCGGCGGCCTAGCGATGCTCCCTGAGGTTCTTGATCTCGGTGAACTGCTTCGGGGATAGGAGCCGGCGGGGAACGCGGCGCTCGGCCTCGGAGACGAGCCGGGTCCAGTCATCCTCGGTCGGCTGGTGGGTCTCCCAGGAGGTGAAATGCCCCTGCTTTCGAAACCAGGTGAGGTTGCCGCCGTGGACGACGGCCTTGACCTGGAATTTTCCAAGCACGGGGTCCCTGACCCACCATCCGAATTCCGTGCTCATGACGTCGAGAACTCGGCGATCCTGGCGCCGGGATGGAATTCGCCCCGCCTGGCCTCGATGCGGCGGATCCGGATCCTGCCGGGGGAAACCTCGGCGACCGTGGCGCCAAACGGCCTGCAGAACGAGCCGGTGTTGACCACCACGATTCCCGATGCCGTCCGCCACACGCCCGGTATGTGGGTGTGTCCGATCACGATGAACCGGGCCCTGGGGCGATGCGCGCGGGCGAGCGCGGCGGCCCTGCCGGGCGCCTCGCGCCACGCCCGAAGGATCGAGAAGACGCGACGGGGCGGCCAGACGGTGTCTCCGGCAAGGCTCAGGGCGTAGCGCAGCGGGTCGGGTTCCGACTGGTGGCGTTGGGGAATCGACGCGGCTACGGACCGAAACGCGGCCAGCCGCCCGTCGAGCCTGCAGCCGCCGTCGTCGGGAAGCGCGGCGAGGGCCGCGAGCACCTTCCGGCGTATCGCCGAGGCGTCCTTGGCCCAAGGGACGATGGCGTCGAAGAGCACGTCGCCATGAGTGACGAGGATCCGCCCAGCCTCGAATTCGACCGCGTGCTGCCGCGACAGGTCAGGGTCGTGGTTGCCCGTGAGAAAGGTGACCGGGGTGCCGGCAGCCGCGAAGAAATCCAGCACCTCCCGGCGCCTCTCCGCCGTGCGCTGCGGGATCCGGTCGCGGCGGGTGTCGAGCGTGTCGCCGTTGAAGACGACCGACGTGGCCCCCTCGAGCAGCGGGCGCAGCTGGCCGAGCTCGCGCACGCGGCTTGAGCGGTCCGCGTAGTGCACGTCCGATACGATGCGGATGAGCTCTGCTCCCACTCAGTTGTTCCCGCTCGGCTTCGAGCCGGGAAGGATGCCATTCATGGCGCCGCCGAGCATGGAGCCCATGTCAAACTTGCGCCAGCCGTCGGGCGGGGCGAACTCGGAGTCGGGCTCCTTCACCTTGTCGACCGAGGTCACCTCCAGGCGGAAGCTGCCCTTTCCGTTCATGGTCGTGACCACGCGCATGGGGAAGAAGCCCTTTCCCTTGAGCGCCGTCTCCCAAGCCTGGGTCGCCTGGGACCTGCGCCCAGGGCCCCCTCCACCCGGAGAGAGCCCCATGAACGAGCCGAGCTGGTCGGTGACCCAGACCTCCGTGGTGCCCTTGTCCGACGTCGAGATAATCTTCGTGCACTCGTATCCCAGGATGGTTTCCTTCTCGGTCGTCACCTGGACATCGCTTCCAAGCTGCTTGGCGGCCGTGGGCGCCTTCGGGTCCGCCGGGGGCTGGGGCAGGTTCTCGACCATGTACATCTGCTGCTGGGGAATCAGCATGAGCATCTGCCGGTTCTTCAAGTCCATGATCATGCTCAACTGACCCTTGGAGGTGCCCATCTCGATCCTCATATAGCCCTCCTTCATAAGGTAGGTGATCATCTGCGGGCCGTCCTTCGACGCGCCGGACGTGATCGTCATGGACACCTTGCCCTCGAACGGTTCGGCGGTGAGCGCGCAGGGGAGGGCCAGGACGCAGAGGGCGGCAAGCGATGGGATTAATTTCATGGCAGCTTGATTATCGGATTGCCGCAGGCCGGTGCAATGAAAGAAGCCCATGGCCGTGAATTACAGGCACGCTTTCCACGCAGGCAACTACGCGGACGTCCTCAAGCACGTGCTTCTGGTGCGCCTCATGCGGGCGCTCCAGGGCAAGCAAAAGGGGTTTCTCTTCGTGGACACCCATGCCGGCCGGGGGCGCTATGACCTCTCCCGCGCCGCCGAGGGGGACACAAGGCCGAGGAAGCCGGAGTGGCCCGGCGGGATAGGCGCCCTATGGGACAGGACCAATGCGCCCGCCGGTGTGCAGGACTATCTCGCGATCACCCGCGCCTATGACCGGAGCCAGGGAAACCTGAGCGCAGGCCCCCGCTTTTACCCGGGTTCGTCGCGGATCGCGCGGCTGGTCGCCAGGCCGCAGGACCGGCTGGAGCTGTGGGAGAAGCACCCGGCGGAATGCGCGGCGCTCCGGGATGAATTCTCCGGCGAGCGCCGGGTGTCGGTCCACGAGGGGGACGGATACGGCGCCATGAGGGCCTGCCTGCCGCCCGCCGAGAGGCGGGCGCTCGTCCTCGTGGACCCGCCCTTCGAGGCGCGGTCGGAATGGGCCGACGTCTCGGCCGCGCTCGAGGACGGGATCGGCCGGTTGCCGGGGGGGACCTACGTCGTCTGGTATCCCCTCACCGGGAGGACCCCAAGGGACGGGTTTCTCGGATGGCTCGAGGCCTCGGGTATTCCCTCGCTCACCGCGGAGCTGACCATGGACCCGCACGCGCCGGGCATGACGGGATGCGGCGTGGCCGTCGTCAATCCCCCGTGGCTATTCGACGCGCAAGCGCGCCCGATACTGGACTACTTGGCCGACGCGCTCTCGCGCGGCCAGGGTGCCCAGGGCTCGGTCCGCTGGCTCGTTCCCAAATAGAACAAGTCAAGGTGCGCGGGACGGATATCGAGCGGGGGCGGCCTGAAAACGGGCCGGCTCCAGATGGCGTCCTCGCGGGGGGTTGCGCGGTCCGACGCCGCGCTTTCGGGCAGCGGGCGCGCATGTAGGCTATGCGGCTGCAGTGTCATGGTCCATTGTAAGACCCTCCGGGGGAAAAAAAGTGCCCCTGATATTCTAAAGATAGCTGTTCACCCCATCCCGGTGCCCGAAGCCCCCGATCCCGCCGGGCGGAGGGGCCCGGGTGGCCGGGGAGCGGGGCTCTACGCGACGTGACCCAGGCGGTGGGCCGTCGCCAGGTCGGCCTGGCGCTTCGGCACCGTCAGGGTGAGCACCCCGTCACGGATGTCGGCCTGCATCTGGGAGTAGTCAAAGCCCAGGCCGAGCCGAAGCCGCAGGCGATAGTCGCGCTGCGATCCCTCGAGGTNNCCACACCGGGGACGTAGACGACAATGCTTACGGTGTCCGGGAGCTCACGGCAATCGTAGCTCGGCTGGCGAAAGGCGCCTTTGGACGCCTCCTGCGCATAGAGATGACGACCGGATGAGTTCTTGATGTGGGTTCTCGTGTTCATGGTGGGAA
>PLKS01000105.1 GCA_003140665.1 Opitutaceae bacterium | reverse complement strand
TCTTGTCACCCGCGTAGAACATGAGGAAACCCCCGCCGCCCGCCCCGATCAGCTTTCCGCCCAGGGCCCCGTTCGCCATCGCGTGGTCGTACCACTGGTTGATCTGGACGTTGCTCATTCCGGAGCTGCGCGCCTTCTTGCGCTGCCAGTGGACGTCCATCAGCATCG
The DNA here is from genome assembly GCA_003140665.1 of Opitutaceae bacterium. Classification (GTDB taxonomy): domain Bacteria; phylum Verrucomicrobiota; class Verrucomicrobiia; order Opitutales; family Opitutaceae; genus Palsa-1447. The sequence continues at coordinate 5,047 of PLKS01000105.1, read as the reverse complement.
CGAACTCCTCGAGGTTTCCGCTCTCGAGGGACGCGAGCGACTTGTAGCCGAGGTCCTTCGTGAAATGCAGGTTGTCGAGCATGGAGGAGTCGTTCCTCTTCGACCGGTCGTTCTGGTCCTTGAGGATCGAGGAGGCGCTCCTCGAGTAGCCGGTGAAGAAAAGCAGCAGGTTGTCCTCGAGGTTGTAGAGGGTTTCCTCCGCGATCTTGCAGGGGCGGTATTCCACCCGGCCGTCCTTGTGGAAGGTGAACGCGGTGATCCCGCCGACGGCCGCGATGTACTGGTCCTGCTTGCCGATCGGCTCGCCGAGCTTGTTGATCTCGATGTCGCAGGCCTGCTCCGCCAGCTCCGCGGGCGAAACGAGGTTCTTCTTGAAGGCGTGCAGCGCCTTGAGGAGCGCCGTGGTGAAGCTGCCCGACGACCCGAGCCCGGTCCCGCCGGGGATGTCGGCCATCGAGGTGAGCTCGATGTGCGGGTCCGTGACGCCCGTCAGCCTGAGCGCCTCGCGCACGATGGGGTGCTCGATCTGGTCCACGGAGGCGACACGCTCCAGCTTCGAGTACTTGATGATGATCTCCTCCTGGAAGGTCGTGTGCTTGGTGATGTACACGTACTTGTCTATGGCCGCGGCGACGAGGAAGCCGCCATGCTCGCTGTAATAGCTGGACAGGTCGGTGCCGCCGCCTCCGAGGGAGACGCGCAGGGGCGAGCGTGTGATGATCATGAGGTTGGAAAGCCGCTTTTCTTGTAGATCGACTCCACTATCTCGAGCGTCCTTATGCCTTCCTGCAAGCCCGGCGATGGCGTGCGCGCAAGGCGGACATCCTCCACGAACGCCGCCGTCTCGGCGGCCCATGAGTCATCGCTGCTGGGGAACTCCCAGGTCGTCATCTCGGGCGGCCCCATCTGGGGAAGCATCCGGTAGTGCGTGAGCCGCTCGGTCCCGTAGCTGCCGCCCAGGCCGTCGACGGAGATCTTCCCGTCCCGGCCGTAGATCTCCAGGGAGAACAGGTTCTTCCACTCGGTGCAGCTCACGTGGAGCCATGCCGTCTGTCCGCCGGCGGTCCGCAGGCTGAGGAACGCGTTGTCGTCGACCTTCATGTCCCAGAAATACGTGGCCGCGTGGCCGTCCACCGAGACAAAGTCGCCCAGGAACCATGAAGCCAGGTCGATCAGGTGCACGCCCTGGTCGATCAGCTCGCCGCCGCCCGACAACTTCGGGTCGGCCCGCCACTCGCGATCGTAGCCCTTGCGGCCGCCGTGCCCGTAGCGGCCCCGGATGAACAGGAGCGGCCCGAGGGCCCCGGAGTCGACGACAGCCCGCGCCTTGAGGAGGCCCGGGTGAAACCGGTGGTTGTAACCGATCCGCACCTGGACCTTCCTGGCCGACGCGGCGGCCAGCAGCGCCCGCAGGCCGGAGGAGCCGATGGCGCCGGGCTTCTCGACGAGAGCGTGCTTTCCGGCCTTCGCGGCGGCGATGGCGATCGGAGCAAGCGAGGCGTTGAGCGTCGACACGATCACGGCATCGACATCCGCGCCGGCAATCACCTTCTGGAAGTCGGTGGCGACCCCGCAGCCCGGGGCGAGCGCGGCCGCCTCCGCGGCGCGGGCCGGATCAAGGTCGCACGCGAGCACGAGCCGGGCGTCCGGGAGCCTCGCGAGCGCGGCCGCGCGCCTCTTTCCGATGAGTCCGCATCCTATCACAGCAAAGTTGAGCGGCGCGGCAGCTGCGGGGGCCATGAGGGATCAGCGTCTGCCGATGCGGCGCCGATAATCAACACGAAAAGCCCTCAAAGCAGGCGCCATACACCGCGGGCGGCAGCCGCCGCGGCGGCCGCGATCGAGGCCAGCGAGAGCCAGAACAGCGCCTGGAGCCCGGTCGGCGCGATGAAGTCGAGCTCGACCCGCGAATCGCCGGCCGGCACTTCGATCCAGGCGAGGCCGTCGGGCGACCGGCGCAGAGCCGCGTGACGGCCATTGACCGTGGCCATATATCCGAGCTGGTGCATCCTCGGGATCTCAAGCCACCCGGCTGCCGGACTCCTTACATGGGCCCGGTACGGGATCAGCGAATCCAGCCGCACGGGAAGGGTGGACGGGTCGTAGGCCAGCAGCTCCGCCCCGATGGCGGGGTTTCCGTCCTTGCCGTCCGGCGGCAGGGGTTTGTCCGGGAAAAACCGCAGCGTCAGCTCCACGGCCGCCGCCGAGGTGGTCGACAGCGGCACGATCGGGTTGTGGTCCCCCCCGGCGCCAAACGCCCGGGATCCGCCGTATTCGGGGACCGCGTACTCGCGGTGGAAGGTATTCCCGAAGATCTCGATCACCCCCCGGGTGTCGCCTCCCTGCGGGAAGGAGAATTCGAGGAGGTAGCTGCGGCGCGGCTCGATCCGAAGCGTCTTGTCCAGCTGCAGGAAGTTGGCGGGCCCCCCGCGAAACGGCCCGAACACCCCGGATCCGACCGTGTGCGCGGACGCCCGCGCTGCGCCATAGTTCGTCGCCGTGAGCGCAAGGGTGTCCGCGGATCGCAGCCGATTCTCCATGGCCGGGTCGGTAACCCCGTGCGTGAACACGTCCGGCGGCCCCGGGAAAATGAAGTAAGCGAAGCGCGTGAGCATGACGTTCTCCGGCCTGAGCATGTCGACGGCGCTTTCCGGACGCAGGCCGTTGCCGTGGCTGCCGGGGAGGAACTTGGCCGCCTCGGCCACGCTCCAGGCGCAACCCGCGGCGATGATCGCGGCAAAGGTCCGTCTCATCCCACGGCTATCGAGGACGCCGTCCGACACCATCGCGGCGGCGCCGAAGACGATCGCGCCCGCAAGCGGAAGGTAGAGACGGTTCATCGCCCAGTTGCTCGTCGGGTTCCGGACGAAGTCCGGGATCGCGTTCCACACGGCCAGGTTCAATCCGGGAATGGGGATCAGCAGCAGCGCCAGGAAAAGGGCCGTGCCGAGCGCGATGCCCGCGCCCAGCGGATGGGTGCGCCTTAGATTCCAGACGCAGAAGGTCAGGACGGCCCACAGCGAGTACCCGAGCTGGAGGCTGCTGAGCTCGTGGCCGCCCGGATTGAGGGGCAGCAACACCTGGGGAAAAACCTGGTGCACGAAGAAGGCGATGGTTTCCCCGCTCGCCCGCTGGAAGGCGTCCACCTTCAGGCCGGGTTCAGGCGGATAGAGGAGAACCGAGCCGATCGGGTAGGCGGCGATGGCGGCAAAGAGCCCGGCCCCGGCAAGGGCGCCCAGCCAGGCGGCCGGGCTTCTCCCCCGCACGGCGAGGCGTATGGCCTGGGCGGCGCCGGCGATCAGGGTCATCCAAAGGGCTATCGGGGAATGGCCCCACCAGCACAAACCGAGGGAAGCCCCGAGCAGGAGCATCGTCGGATAGGAATCCCTCCGGAAGGAACGGAGGGTTGCGAACCAGGCGACGGCCACCCATGGCAGCGTCATCCACGACATGAACAGGTCACTCTTGTACGCCATGCCGAGGACCCCCGGACACGCGAAGAACAGGGTCGCCATGCCGGCCGCCAGCCAGCGGCGCCCCGGGACAAGGACGACCAGGCCGAAATACGCGGAAAACAACGTCCCGATCCCGACCATGGTCAGCATCAGGTTCTGCAGGGCGATGACCCCGAGCGCCCGGAGGGTAAGCAGGTCGAAGAGGGCCCCCAGGTAATGGAAACCGGGAGCGATCCTCAGGGGATAGATCGCCCCGTTGAACTGCGTGATGCTCTGGCCCATCCACACCGGGAACACGCCCGCGCGGACCTGCGTGACCATGTCGGCGAGCATCATCGAGTACCACAGCGAGTCGCCCGCCCCGGTGAGCGTGAAGGTGGCGAAGCCCTGCATCAGCCAGAGCCCGGCGATGCCCATGAGGATCCAGCGGGAAATCTCCATCCGGGGATCCTGCGACCTCCTGACGGCCGCGATCGCGGCGGCGCGGGCGCCGGCAAGCGCGATCGCGCACCATGCGAGCAGGACGGCGTCGGGCCGCGAGAACCGGGCCCCGGACACCGAAAGGACCCCGGCCAGGGCCAGCGCGAAGACAAGGAATCCGAGCCCGAGCCTGAGCCATTCGAGCGGCGGTGCTCCAGGAGGCCGCAGCCGAAAGGTAAGGAGGCGAACCGCGGGCCAAGCCAGGCATGCGAGGACGGGAAGGAAGCGATGTGGCCAGAAACCGGGCACGAAACTCCCGGCCAGATGGAACAGGGTCCCAAGCACCGCGATCTCAAGGGGCACGGTCTCTAGGCGGACCGCCGGATGGCGCGAGTTCCACGCCCTCAGGCCGGGTGAGAGCGTGGGCTCCCCGACCCGGTGGAGCCACGTGAGGGCGACCCAGACCGGAACGTATTCGAGGTCGGACAGCGGCAGCAGGAACGCGAAATGCCAGAGAATGGCCGTCGCCGCCGCGGCAAGCGCATAGGACGGGAGACATTTCAGGAAGGTCCGTCCCGCGCGCCTGCCGGCGAGCGCCGAGCACACGGGCACCGCGTCGGCGACCAGGAGCGCGCACAGGACCGCCCGCCAGGGGAGCTCAAATCCCACGAAGAGGTGCTCGGAGAGAAGCAACGCCGCCAGCAGGCAAACCAGGTCGATGAATTCGTCCCGATGGTCCCGCAGCCACGCCACGGCTTTGGTTCTCAGGGTCGCCGGCATCGAGGAAGCCCTCATGCAGGCTAAGTCGCGGGCCCGCAATGTTATTTGATGCGCGCGATGTTACTTGTCAGGCTTGCGGTGCTCCGGCTTTGCTCTCTCGGTTGCCGACACGCTCCCCCGAGACCGACGGTTTCCTCCGATTGCGCCGCCTGGCTTCCGTTCGCATGGTGCGATTCGGGTGCGTCGGCGTGGCCGTGACGCTTTTTTTCATGGGGCTGAACGCCCTGTTCGCCCGCGGCCTTGGCCTGGGCGCGCAAGCCGCCTTTCTCGCGTCCTATCCTCCCGCCCTGGCGCTGCACTTCACCCTGAACAAGCTGTGGACGTTCGGGGACCGCCGGGCGACGAGCGCAAGGCACATCGGGGACTACCTGTTCTCGGTGGTCGCGACCTTC
>PLKS01000256.1 GCA_003140665.1 Opitutaceae bacterium | reverse complement strand
GCTCACCGGCGGGTCGCTCCCGCAGACGGCCGGCAAGGTGCTGCTCGTCGACTTCTGGGCCTCGTGGTGCGCGCCGTGCAAGGCGTCATTCCCCGTGTACTCGCAGCTGAACGCGGCCTATGCGGATCGCGGGCTGGTGATCGTCGCCGTGAGCGTCGACGAGAGCCCGGGCGCCTATTCGGCGTTCGTGGCCCGCCTCAAGCCGGGGTTCGCCACGCTGCACGACTCGAAGCAGGCGCTCGTGAAGGAGGTGCAGGTTCCCACCATGCCGACCAGCTACCTTGTCGACCGCAGCGGCAAGGTGCGCTTCATGCACCCGGGGTTCCACGGGGAGCAGACCGAGCGCGAGCTGCGCGGGGAGATCGAGGCCCTGCTCGCGGAAAAGGCACCCGCGCCATGAGGAATCCCCGCATTCGTTTCGCCGTCCTCGCCCTCCTGGGCGCGGCCGCGGCGCTTTTCAGCGGGTGCTCCACCACGGCCGCGGTGAGGGTGCGGCCATGGGAGCGCGGGACGCTGGCCGATGACACGATGAATCCCGACCGCGACCCGCTGGGCTCCGCGATGATCGAGCATGTCAACTTTTCACGCGAGGCCGCCTCGGGGGGCAGGGGCGTGGGGGGAAGCGGCTGCGGCTGCAACTGAGGACGATGCCGCCGACCCGGGTCCATGAACACTTCAGCAATTGAACCACGTACACTGAACCAAACGACATCACCATGAAACTCATCGCATCCCTGCGGCGCCGCTGCGCCTGGTTGAACCTGTCCGCCGTCACCCTGATCACGCTCCTGCAGCGCTCGCCCGCCGCGCGCGCGGCGGTCGCGACCGAGGAATTCGTTGCGGCCTCGCCCATCGGCACCGCCATGAAATACGCCGCCGCGGCGATCGCGTCGCTGGGTGCCATCAACTCCATGGCGGGCGCCACGATTCTCGCGTCCAGCCTGACGCCTTCGCCGACCGGCCCCCTTCCCACCTTCAATGCGACCATCAGCGTGCCGATCACGACGCTCGGGTTTACGATCACCAACACGATGAACGTCGCCTCGTGGACGGTCACCGGGCAGATTCCGCCGGGCCTAAAGCTGCAGGCCGCCGAGAACACCAAGATCTCGCTTTCTGGGCCTGGAAATCTCGACGCGACGACGCCGGGCTCGACCGGCAACGACTGGGGCGTCGGGGCGACGACCGGCAACAACACGACCACCCCCGAACTTGTCGGGACGCCGACCACGGCCGGCACCTATACCTTCACCCTCCAGGGCTTCGCCGAGGCGGGGGAGATGGGCGGCTCCGGCTCGACATTCGTCGGAACCGGGATTTCGAGCGTGTTTTCGTTCACGGTGCTGGTTTCGCCCGCCGCGGGCTCGGAGCCGGTCTTCACGGTCCAGCCGATCTCCGTGACGGTACCGGGCGGCACGGTTGCCCTGGACGCCGAGGCGAGCAACTCGCCCACCTACCAATGGATGTGGAACGGATCGACGCCGGTCGCGGGCGCGACCAGCCCGATCCTCCTTGTCAGCAACGCGGCCGCCTCCGCGGGGAGCTACACCTGCGTCGCGACCAATTCGGCGGGGTCGGTGACCAGCGATGCGGCCGTCGTCGCGATCGACAACACGACCAACGTCGGTCGCCTGGTGAACATCTCCTGCCGCGCCATGGTCGGCACGGGGGGAAACATCCTCATCGCGGGCTTTGTCGTCGGGGGAGCCGGCACCGCGGGCTCGGAATCGCTCCTGATCCGCGGGTCGGGGCCGGCCCTCGTGCCCTTTGGCGTCACGGGCACGCTGCCCGACCCGCAGCTGCAGCTGTTCTCCGGCTCGACGGTCCTCGGCACCAACGATGCCTGGGCCGGCAATGCCCAGATCTCGAGCACCGCGGCGGCGGTGGGCGCATTCGCCTTCAGCTCGCCCACCAGCCATGACACGGCGCTTCTCGAGCCGCTGTCAGCCGGCGCCTACACCGCCCAGATCGCCGGTGAAAGCGGGGACACCGGGGTTGCGCTCGCCGAGGTCTACGACGCCACACCCGCGGGCACCTACACTGCGACGACCCCCCGGATCGTCAACATCTCGGCCCGCGTCCAGGTGGGAACGGGGGGCAACATCCTCATCGCCGGCTTCGCGATAGGCGGCAGCACAGCCCGGACCGTCCTCATCCGGGCCTCGGGGCCCGCGCTCGTTCCCTTTGGCGTCACCGGGACCCTTCCGGATCCCCAGCTGCAGCTTTTCTCCGGCTCGACCGTGCTTGAAAGCAACAGCGCCTGGGGCGGCAACGCGCAGATATCATCGACGGCCGCCGCGGTGGGCGCCTTCGGCTGGGGTTCCCCCGGGAGCGACGACTCGGCGATCCTCATCACCCTGCCACCCGGTGCGTACACGGCGCAGGTGGCGGGCGCGAGCGGGGACACCGGCGTTGCCCTCGTCGAAGTCTATGAAGTGCCGTAAGACACTTCTCGCCTATGCCGTGGGACTGCTGTCGGCGATGCCCGCCGCAATGGGCACCGTCACGGTCGTGCCGCTGCCCAACCCGCAGGTTCCGGGGTTCAACTTCCCCGAGAGCGAGGGCACGATCGTCAACTGGGTCTATGAGATGGGAAATGGCTCGCCTGCCGATGCGGCGACCGCATTCGAGAACATCAACCTCCATGGCTGGGGCCTCTGGACGGCCCTGACCATGGAGACCTCCCAGGTCGACAACGGGCAGCCCCTGCGCGTGTTCGAGACCTGGTTCACGCCGCAGGAGCTGGCCGCGGGCCCGAATGTGGCCAACCCGGCATTCCTCGAGCGCCTGCCGCGGACGCGCTCGCCCCTCCTGCACTTCAACCAGTTCCAGCACGGGAGCGGCGTGCAGGAGCAGTCGGGCTCGGCCGCGACGGAGGGGTCCGAGACGGTGTTCGGCTACGTGAAGTTCGACCCGACGGCGACCGACCATATCCAGAAGGAGCAGCTGCTGAGCATCGCCATGCTGAACAAGCTCCTCCAGGGCGGCTCCCAGCAGATTCCCCCGTTCCCTTCCACCGCCCTCTCCCTCAAGTCCGCGTTCCAGGTCATAACCTCGCAGACGCTGGTCGAGGGGCGGTACTACCGCCTGAACGCATGGTCCGGTCCCCCCGCGACGCCGCAGGCCTGGGGCCCGGCGATGTGGCCCGGGGTCGTCTGGATCGACGTGGAGGGCGGGGGCGGCGGCAGCGGGCAGATCGACATGCAGGCCTCGATGGACGGGAGCACGCGCACGGACGCGACGACGTACCCGGTGTCGAGCATGATCAACCACCGGCTCTCGGCGCTCGAGGCCGCCGAGTTCAATACGGAGCAGCCGGGTGCCGTTGCCAGCGCCGGGGACTATGCGGTGCTGGTCGCCATGCACGTGGCCGGGCGCGAGATCACACGGTGGACCTGGCAGACGTTCTGGTGGACGCCGACGCCCGCCGATCCGCAGCTTCCGAGTTCCGTGGCGGTTGCCAGCCTGCGGCCGGCGCAGCTGACGGGCGCTGCGCGCAACTACGCCATGGCGGTCGCCTACGACATGATGACGCCCGGCCAGCCCAACGTCGGCGGCCAGAACGTGGGATCGGCGATCTACGCCTACAATCCCTACCTCGAGGCGCGCTTCAGCCCGGCGAACCTTCCGAATTCCCTCGCGGGCAACGGTCCCGACGGCCAGCCCGCGAACAACAATGTCGGGGTGAACTGCAACTGCATGAGCTGCCACGTCCGCGCCAGCTTCAATCCCAACAACCTCGATTCCGCGCCGAAGTATGCGGGCGCCCGGTACACCAGCCTGGACGACCCTCAGTTCACGGGGACGCTTCAGGTCGACCTTCTCTGGTCCCTTCCCGAGATCGCCAAGTAGCGCCGGAGCGGGTTGACCGGGGCTGTTCCGCTCGGGCGGGTTGGGCGGGCCATTGCCGACCGGCAAGCGGGTAGTGTCCTGATCTCGAACCCCGGCGCGTTGAACGGCTTCGTGATTGGCAATGGCCGGAAATCGCGCAATCTCAGGCAACTTCAGGAGCTCAGTCCGATGATCACCAGCATCCACACCCTGATTTATTCCGACGATGCCCCCGCAACGCGCGCGTTCCTTCGCAACGTCCT
>PLKS01000057.1:13695-13825 GCA_003140665.1 Opitutaceae bacterium | reverse complement strand
GCGCTGTCCGGGATGATGATGCCTCCGCGGACCTGCTCTTTGTCCTCGAGATGCTTCACGAGGACCCGATCACCGATGGGTCTGATTTTGACTTTAGCCATATGGATTTTGTTTTGGGTTGAAGTTCGGA
>PLKS01000057.1:0-13677 GCA_003140665.1 Opitutaceae bacterium | reverse complement strand
CGGCCGCCTGGGCTTCGGCATGGAACTCGGCGCCCGCCTTGCCGAGGCTGTCGAGGGCGTCCTTCATCCGTGTCGCGTCGTTGCTCTCAAGGGCCTTCTTCGCGTCGGCGAGCGTCCCCTCCACCTTCGACTTCTTCTCGGCAGGCACCTTGTCGCCCGCGTCCTTGAGCGTCTTCTCAAGCTGGTAGACCGCCGTGTCGAGCTGGTTGCGGATCTCGACGGCGTCGCGGCGCTTCTTGTCGTCGGCCGCATTCAGCTCGGCCTCCTTTGTCATCTTGTCGACTTCGTCCTTCGAGAGGCCCGAGGAGCCCTGGATCGTGATCTTCTGGTCCTTGCCGGTGCCCAGGTCCTTGGCGGACACGTGCAGGATGCCGTTTGCGTCGATGTCGAACGTGACCTCGATCTGCGGGGTGCCGCGGGGCGCGGGCGGGATGCCGTCGAGACGGAACGTGCCCAGCGTCTTGTTGTCGCGGGCCATCGGGCGCTCGCCCTGGAGGACCACGATCTCAACCGAGGGCTGGTTGTCGCCGTAGGTCGAGAACACCTGCGTCTTCTTGGAAGGGATCGTCGTGTTGCGCGGGATCATCGCCGTGGACACGTCGCCCGCGGTCATGATGCCGAGCGTGAGCGGCGTCACGTCCAGCAGAAGGACGTCGCGCACGTCGCCCTTGAGGACGCCGCCCTGGATCGCGGCGCCGACCGCGACGACCTCGTCGGGGTTCACGCCCTGGTGCGGCTGCTTGCCGCCGAGCGTCTTGGCGATGTCGACCACCTTCGGCATGCGGGTCATNNAGCACGAGCTCGTCGATCTGGGCCGACGTGAGATCGGCGTCCTTCAGGCAGTTCTTGAAGGGCTGGATGCAGCGCTCGAAGAGACTGTCGCAGATCTGCTCCATCTTGGCGCGGGTCAGCTGCACGTTGAGGTGCTTGGGGCCCGATGCGTCCGCCGTGATGAACGGAAGGTTGATGTCGACCGACTGGGTCGAGGAGAGCGCGATCTTCGCCTTCTCCGCCTCCTCCTTGAGGCGCTGCAGGGCCATCGGATCCTTCCTCAGGTCGATGCCGTTCTCCTTCTTGAAATTGTCCACGAGCCAGGTGATGAGGGCGTCATCCCAGTTGTCGCCGCCCAGGTGCGTGTCCCCGTTGGTCGCCTTGACCTCGAAGACGCCGTCGCCGATCTCGAGCACGGACACGTCGAACGTCCCGCCGCCCAGGTCGAACACCGCGATCTTCTCGTCCTTCTTCTTGTCGAGGCCGTAGGCCAGCGAAGCCGCCGTGGGCTCGTTGATGATGCGAAGGACCTCGAGGCCCGCGATCTTGCCGGCGTCCTTGGTCGCCTGGCGCTGCGAGTCGTTGAAGTACGCCGGCACCGTGATGACCGCCTGCGTGATCTTTTCGCCGAGGTAGGCCTCGGCGTCCGCCTTCAGCTTGCCCAGGACGAACGCGGAGATCTGCTGGGGGGCAAACTGCTCCGTCTTGTCGCCGAGCTGGACCTCGATGTAGGCGTCGCCGTTCTTGCCCTCGACGACCTTGAAAGGCATGTGCTTCGCCTCCTCGCGGACCTCGGTGAATTTGCGGCCGATGAGGCGCTTCGCGGAATAGATCGTGTTGCGCGGATTGGTGACGGCCTGCCGCTTGGCGGCCTGTCCGACGACGCGCTCCCCCGTCTTCGTGAATGCGACCACCGACGGGGTCGTGCGCGCGCCCTCCGCGTTCGGAATGACAACGGGCTCCCCGCCTTCCATGACCGCCATGCAGGAGTTGGTGGTCCCTAAATCGATGCCTAAAATACGGCTCATGCCCCCTGATCAGCAATGTCCGTGCCCCCGTTTCCATTATGGCGCTATATCTTGACTGTAAGCGGGTTAAAATAAACGGCCCCTTCCCTCCCCTGGCTCAAAAAAGCCCAATTCAGGCCATTGTGTCCCATCTTGCCGCCTCCTGACACAGCCCATGGCACAATGACAGCGGGCGGGTTCCCGCGGCCACCCCCGCCATCCGGCCCGGAATTGGTCGAGCGGATTCTTGAAAATCCCCCCAACCAGCCCACTATCGTGCCATGGAAATGGAGATCCAAGTGCCCGATGAGGTGCCGGTGATGACGCTGCCCAACATCGCATTCTTCCCCCAGGCGCTCCTGCCGCTGCATATTTTCGAGCCCCGCTATCGCCACATGCTGCGCGACGTCCTCGCCTCCAATAGGATATTCGCCGTGGCGTGCCTCGACTCGGGGGCGGCCGCGGCCGACGAGCGGTTCGAGCCCCCGCACAGGGTCGCCTGCATCGGGCTCGTGCGCGCGTGCCAGAAGAATGAAAACGGGACCTCCAACCTCCTTCTGCAGGGCCTGTGCCGTGTCGCGATCGAGGCGATCGTCGGCGACGAGCCCTACCGGCGGATCAGGATACGGGCCCTCGCGAGCAAACCCGGCGCCGCCGCGGTCGAGAACGCCAAGCTGCGCACGGAGCTTGCCGGCCTCATCAAGCTGAAGCTCAAGCTTTCACCGGGCGGCTCGGACGGGATGACCGACCTCCTGAAGACCGTCGAGGACCCGGAGGTCTTCGCGGACATCGCCGCCTTCAATCTCTGCGACAACGTCCCGGTCAAGCAAAGGCTCCTCGAGACCCTCGATGTCAACCGCCGGCTGGTGCTCCTCCTGCAGGTCCTGCGCCTCGAGATCGACACGATCGTCCTGCATTCAAAATTGCAGGGCGGCCTGCCTAACGACGAGATTACGAGGAATTAACAAATGCGTTTCCATTCTGATTCGCCAATTTTTAGCGATTTCGGCCGAAACAAAGATCGCATTCTTGCGTCTCTGCATTCAACCACTTGTGCGTTCCCATTGAAAGCCATGCAGTCGTCCACCATAGAAAAAAACACAGCGAGGAAAACGAGGCGTGTGCTGTACGTTGATGACATGCGCGAACTGCGCGAGGTCGCCCAGCTGGCGCTCTCAAGCGTGGGCCACCACGTCGAGTGCGTCGCGGACGGCGCCGAGGCGTTCGACCGGATAGCGACCAGTTCGCACGCCTACGATATCGTCATTTCCGACCATCATATGGCGGGGCTGAACGGCATTGGCCTCGTGATCAAGCTCCGCGAAATCGGGTATCCCGGCAGGATAGCGATCGTGAGCTCGGAATTGAACCGCGAAGTCGCCGAGGAGTATCACCAGCTCGGGGTCACCAGGATTCTCTACAAGCCCGTCGAACTGTCCGATCTCCGGGCGCTTGTGCTCGAGGATTGATCTGAAGGGAGCCGGCTGTCGGGGTTGAACCGGGCCGCCCGGCAAAAAGGATTCAACCGGGTATGCAGTTGACGTAAGGAGACCGGTTTGGGTTCTTGTCCTGATGGGCAGAAATTCACCCTTGGCCCCGATGCGCCGCCACGAGGGAAAAACGATGGGCTGCGATGTTTCGGGGAGCACAAGGGAGGAGGCAGGGTGAAGCGGGCCACGCTCAGGGCCTTCCTCGGCCTGGGGTGCGTCGCCCTGGGAGCCGGCGCCGTTCGAGGCAGTGGCGACTCCGAGCCCCTTTGGGCGTACGGATACCTCACGCCCCCTGTGCCCGGCGCAAAGGCGGGTTCGCAGACGCCGCCTCCCACCTCGCGAAACCTGTGGACGACCGAGCCTCCCGAGGAACAGATCCAGCCAAGGCACGTCGAAGGGAGCCTTGCATCGTATTCGAAGGTCGACATCCGAGACGGGGGCAACGTGGCCGACTGGTTTCCCGGCGATCATTCGCCGATGTCGAGTGTGATTGCCCACGGTCCCGCGAGCCTGGGCAAGACGTCGTGGGGATGCGCCTTTTGCCACCTGCCCACGGGAAAAGGTCGCCCGGAAAACGCCCCGGTCGTGGGGCAGCCGGTGGCGTATTTCCTCCGCCAGCTTCAAGACTTTAGAAACGACGCCCGCACGTCGGCGGATCCCAGAAAGCCGAACACTCCCCTGATGGCGGGGCTGGCGAAAGCCATGAGCGACGACGAGATGAAGGAGGCGGCAGAGTATTTCGGGGCGATGAAATGGACCCCGTGGACGCGGGTCGTCGAGACCGACTGGGTGCCAAAGACCAGGATTGAGGGAAACCTATTTCTGCCGGCCGAGCGGGAGAGAACCGAGGCGATCGCGGGGCGAATCATTGAAGTGCCCGAGGACGCGCGACAGTCCGAGGGCCTGCGCAGCCCGCGCTCGGGATTCATCGCTTACGTGCCTGTCGGGAGCATCAAGAAGGGCGAGAACCTCGTGACGACCGGGGGCGTGAGCGTCGTCGATGGCAAGATTGTGCCGGGCAAGACTCTCGCATGCGCCGGATGCCATGGAGCCGATCTCATGGGATTGGTGGACGTGCCGGGAATCGCCGGACGCTCACCGAGCTATTTGGTGCGCCAGATTTATGATCTGCAGCAAGGGACGCGCAGGGGCAAATCGTCGCCCCTGATGCTGCCGGTCGTCGCCAATCTCACGACCGCGGACATGGTGGCCATAGCGGCCTACGTCACCTCATTTGTGCCGCCCTCAGCCCCGACTCTGCGGTAGGTGCTTCTGCTTCCCGCGAGGCGAGCGATGGCCCGATCAAGGTCACCCCACATCTTCTTCCGGAAACCTCTTAGCCAATGAACGGTTCTGGATTGGGAACAATCGCTGCGACGGGTGCCCCTGAATTAAACCTTGAACTAGACCCAAAATGGAGCCGGCTGTCGGGGTTGAACCGACGACCCTCGGTTTACGATACCGATGCTCTACCACTGAGCTAAGCCGGCGTCAGAACGGTCAGTCCACCATTCGCCCAAAAGTCTGTCAAGTGCGCCCGACCTGAGGTTGCGCCCCCCGTCGCCGACCGCCGGCTGCGCGTCGCGGCACCGCCGGTTGCCAGCCCGAATGCGCCGATGGTTGCGCCTTGCGCCCGGCGATTTCGGGATTAATCCTGTTCGGCCTCTGCCCAATGTTCTTTCGGGACTTTTACCACCACCACCCCCGCGGGGCCCCTCTTGGCGGGATAATCCTGCTTCTTCTCATAATTATCTTGGTGGTCGTGCTGAGCCGCGATTCAAAGGGCTGACACCCGCAGGCGCGGTAAATCCCCGGCTTGACGATTTGCGAAGTGGCCGTCGGCTCCTTGGAGGCTAAAATATTGGCGAACTGCCGCCGTCAAACTGGGACGCCACCCGACCTGAGGGGGTCGGGCCGCGTCGGCCCTCAGCGGGTTGCCTTGCCGCTGCCTGCGACGTCGAGCTCGTACCTGGAAACAAGGTAGGGCCCGACCTGCCTGTCGCTATGGTATCGGAATCCAAAGGACTCATAGATCGCCCGCAGCCGCGGCCGAGCCGCCTCGCAATCGAGCCGCAGGTACCGGCGGCCAAGCCCATGGGTCCGCTCGACTGCCCATCCGAGGAGCGTCCGGGACAAGCCGGTACCGGCATAGCGCCTCCGGACGGCCAAGCGGTGGACATAGGCCGCGTCCTCCCGGCCTGCGTCGGGCCAGAAGGCATGGTCATCGAGCTGGAACTTCATCGTGCCGGCAGGATCGCCCGAATGCTCCGCAAGGAAGAAGAGCCCCGCCCGAACATCGGCGACGATGCGGGAGGGCTCCAGCTCCTGCTGCTGCCACATCGGCATGCCCGCCTGCTCGAGCCATCGGGCCGCCTCCCTTAGGATGTCGGTCACCGCCTCGGCGTCTTGAGGCGTCGCCTGCCGGATTCTTGCTTCGCTGGCCATTCTCAGGGGCGTGTTCCATCGCGACTAGACTTCGCCCTCGGGCGCGGAGTCAAGCGGAGTAAAATTCGGACTGCACTGCCGCCGGGCTTCCGCACACTTTCCCCCTGCACTCCCGCAACAAGAGCGTGATTTCCACCCATAGATTCGACTACCGGCTTCCCCCGGAGCTCATCGCGCAGAGCCCGGCGGAGCGCCGGGACGGCTCGCGCCTCCTTGTCGTCGACCGCGGGACGCGGACCCTGTCGCACCGGATGTTTGACGATCTTCCGGGGTTCCTGCGCGCGGGCGACACGCTCTTTCGCAACAATGCGTCGGTGCTGCCGGCGAGGCTGCATGGACGCAGGGCCACCGGGGGGAAGGTCGAGTGCCTTCTCCTGCGAAAAACCGGCGAGTCCCCGGACGGGGGGGAGGTCTGGGAGTGCCTGGTGCGACCCGGCCGCAGGCTTCCCGCCGGGACGGCGTTCGAGGCCGCGGAAGGCGCGCTTTCCGGGACCGTCACCGGCGTCCTTGGAGACGGATCCGTCCTCGTGCGCTTCGCGACCCGAGGCGGCGAGACGGTCGCCCAGGCGGCAAACCGGGCGGGGGAGGTCCCCCTGCCCCCCTACCTCGCGAGGAAAGACGACTCGCTCCGCGAGCAGGACCGGGAGCGCTACCAGACGGTCTATGCCGAGCGGGGACGCCAGGTCGCCGTGGCCGCGCCAACCGCCGGGCTGCATTTCACGGCGGGACTGCTGGGGAAGATCCAGGCCGCGGGCGTTCGAACGGCCGATCTCACGCTCCACGTGGGACTCGGGACCTTCAGGCCGATCACGACCGAGACCCTGGAGGCGCATGCCATCCACCGAGAGACCTATGAAATCCCGGCCGCCACCCAGACCGCGCTCTTTCCTCCCCTTGGCGGACGCAGGATCGCCGTGGGAACGACGACGGTGCGCTCGATCGAGGACTTTCTCTCCAGCCATGAGGCGCCCCTGGGACGCGCGCACGTGGCGGATACCTCCCTGTTCATCCATCCGCCCCGCGCCTTCAGGGGTGTCGACGCCCTTGTCACCAACTTCCATCAACCCCGTTCGACCCTTCTCTGCCTGGTCGCCGCCTTCCTTACTCCCGGCTCCTCCGAGGGCGTGGACTGGCTGATGGATATCTATTCTGGGGCAATCTCAAGTCATTATCGCATGCTTAGTTACGGAGATGCCATGCTGATCCTGTAAAACCCGCTTGTTGGGTTGTGTTTTGCCTGCTCCGGAGCCATTTGTAACGGCTTCCCTGAACCCATCTATCATGAAACTTACGTCCAAGATCCTCATTCTGGCCGCCGTCGCCTCGGGCCTGGTATCCGCGGCCTCCGCAGCCGTCGAAACCTACACCATTGATCCGGTCCATTCGGCCGTCGGATTCAGCATCCGCCACTTCGTGAGCAAGGTGCCGGGCAGGTTCACGCAATTCAGCGGGACGATCACGGTGGACCGCGACAACCTTGAGAACAGCTCGGTCGACGCGGTCATCGAAGTGGGCAGCCTCAACACGTTCAACGACCACCGCGACGCGGACCTCAAGTCGCCCGGGTATTTCGACGCGACGAAGTTCGGGACCATCACCTTCAAGAGCAGCTCGTGGAAGAAGACCGGCGACAGCACATTTGACGTGACCGGGAACCTGACGATCAAGGGGGTCACCAAGGAGGTCGTGCTCAAGGTGAACCTGC
Organism: Opitutaceae bacterium; assembly: GCA_003140665.1. Classification (GTDB taxonomy): domain Bacteria; phylum Verrucomicrobiota; class Verrucomicrobiia; order Opitutales; family Opitutaceae; genus Palsa-1447. Next base: position 6,259 of record PLKS01000057.1, on the reverse strand, counting down.
TGGGATTCGGCCCCGGGATGAGGGGCGCGCAGCTTTCCGGCTGGGAAGCCTCGACCACCATCGCCCGGAGGGACTTCGGCGTGGATGGCCCCGCCATGATGGTCAAGGCGCTCGGCGATGAGGTCGCCATCTCGATTTCGATCGAGGCCGACCTGAAGCAGTGAGCCCGGACGAGCTCCAGGCTCTGGTCGACGACGCAACCTACGATTTCGTCAACGGCGAGCCCGCGGCCGCCCTCTCAAAGCTTGGGCGCGCGACGTCCGAGTCCCCCGATTCTTTCGAGGCCTGGCACGCCACGGCGGAGATAAACCTGAGCCTGCGCCGGCTGGACGAGGCGCTCGCGGCGGGCGAACGCGCCCACGCCCTGAACAAGTCCGACCCCCTTGTGATCGCGACGCTCTCGCGCACGTGGATGGAGCGGGGCGACAAGGCGCGCGCGGAGCACTATGGCGCCTTGGCCAGGATGCAGGGCTGGAAGGACGAGCTCAAGACTCCGCAGCCGCCCGATGCAGGCGGGTTGCGATGAAGCCTGATGGCGGCCCGTTGACATGGCGTATGCGGAAACGGTAGTCTTGGCCGGTCAGCCCTAGAATGGAACCCCCTTCCTACATACTGGAGTTCGAGAAGCCGCTGCGCGACCTGGCCCGCCAGCTCGACGAACTGAGGCAGAAGTCGGTTGAGACCAACGTGGACGTGGTCAAGGAGACGCGGTCGATCGAGAAGCGGATCGAGAAGACGCAGCGGGAGATCTACTCAAACCTCACCCCGTGGGAGAAGGTGCTCCTCGCCCGCCATCCCAAGCGGCCCTACGCGCTCGATTACGTCGCCTCGATCTGCACGGGATTCCAGGAGCTTCATGGCGACCGGCAGTTCAATGACGACCGCGCGCTCGTGGGCGGGACCGCGTTTCTTGACGGCCTGGCCGTCATGATCGTCGCACAGCAGAAGGGACGGGATCCCAAGGAGAGGATCGCCCGCAATTTCGGGATGCCGCAGCCCGAGGGCTATCGGAAGGCGCTGAGGATCATGAAGATGGCTGAAAAATTTGGGCTGCCCGTCCTCTCCTTCATCGACACGCCGGGAGCATTCCCGGGCGTCGGGTCGGAGGAGCGCCACGTCTCGGAGGCGATCGCCGTCAATCTGCGCGAAATGGCGATGCTCAGGACGCCCACGATCTCGGTCGTGGTCGGCGAAGGCGGCTCGGGAGGGGCGCTCGGCATCGGCGTGACGGACCGCGTGCTCATGTTCGAGAACAGCTACTACTCCGTGATCACCCCCGAGGGATGCGCCGCCATACTCTGGAAGGACGGATCCGCCGCTCCCAAGGCCGCCGCGGCGCTGAAGGTCGACGCGGACGACCTGGAAAAGCTCGGGGCCGTCGACGAGGTCATCGTGGAGCCGCTTGGGGGCGCCCACAATGATCCCGCCCAGGCCGCGGCAGCCCTCAAATACTCCCTTCAAAAGCACCTGAACGACCTGCGGGCCCTCGACTTGCCCAAGCTGCTGGAGACGCGCTACGAGCGCTACCGCCACATCGGCACCTACGAGGAAGCCGGGGTCCTCCGGTCGTGAGCCCCGTCTAGCGGCGGACCGTCAGGAGCTCGATCCTCGTCGCCCGGGCCATCGACGGATCGATCTCCACGAGGGCCGCCGACATCCGGACATCGCCGGTGGCGACCTCGAAGCGCCTCGGCATCCCGTCCGTGAACCGGGCGATGACGGGGCTTATCTCGCGCCCGAGGACGCTTGCGTAGGGGCCGGTCATGCCCACGTCGCACATGAAGGCCGTTCCCTTGGGAAGCACGCACGCGTCCGCCGTGGGAACATGGGTGTGCGTCCCGAGGACCGCCGTCACGCGCCCGTCCAGGTGCCAGCCGAGCGCCTGCTTCTCCGACGTGGCCTCGGCGTGGATCTCGACAACGATCGCGTCCGCCTGGCCCCGAAGGCGCTCGACCATCAGGTCCGCGCAACGGAAGGGGTCCTCGGCCTTCATGTTCATGTACTGGCGGCCGAGGACCGTGAAGACCGCCACCTTGAACCCCCGCGCAGCCATGATCACGTGATCCCATCCGGGACAGGCGGCGGGAAGGTTGGCCGGCCGGCAGACGCGGTCCATGGCGCCGATCTCGTTCTCCCATCCGCGCTGGTCCCAGACATGGTCGCCCAGGGTGATCGCATCCACACCGGACTCGAGGATCGAGCGGGCGAGCGCGCCCGTGATCCCCGCGCCGGCGGCGGCGTTCTCACCGTTGGCCACGACGAAATCGAGGCCGAGCTCGCGCCTCATCCGCGGCACCCGCTCCTCGGCCATCTCCCTGCCGGGCTTGCCCACGATGTCGCCGACGAAAAGGAGCTTTATCACGCGCTGAAGGTGAGAGGGAGCAACGGGCCCGCCAACCCAATTCCCAAGGCTTGCCTCGCCCGGGCGGACGTATTCTGATGGCGGGCTTTTTCAACCAGGCGCCCGCCATGAACACACGCACTTTGACCACGCCGTTTCCCAAGGCCGAGATCGGCCCCGAGATGAAGGGCTCCGACGCCGTCGTCGAGTGCCTCATCCGCGAGGGGGTCGAGGTGGTGTTCGCCTACCCCGGGGGCGCGTCCCAGGAGCTCCACCAGTCGCTGGCGCGCACGGACAAGATCCGCGTGATCCTGCCGAGGCACGAGCAGGGCGGCTCCTTCGCCGCGGAGGGCTATGCGCGGGCGACCGGCAAGGTCGGCGTGTGCATGGCGACCAGCGGGCCGGGCGCGACGAACCTCGTTTCGGCGATCGCGGACGCGTACATGGACTCCATCCCGCTCGTGGCGATCACGGGTCAGGTCATGTCGAAGTTCATCGGCAAGATGGCGTTCCAGGAGACCGACTTTTTCGGGATGACGCTGCCGGTGGTGAAGCATTCCTACCTCGTGATGGACGTCCAGGAGCTGCCGCGGATCATGAAGGAGGCGTTCCACCTCGCCCGGAGCGGCCGGCCCGGGCCCATCGTTATCGACATACCCAAGGACGTCCAGCAGGCGAAATTCAAGCCCGTGTACCCCGCGGCCACCGATTTTCGCAATCCCTATGTGTCGCAGGAGCACCGCGCCGACGACGAGACGCTGAGGAAGGTCCTGGCCCTCGTGGCCGAGGCGAAGAAGCCCGTGATCTACGCCGGGGGCGGCATCGTCTCCGCCAACGCGCATGCGGAGCTCCGGGCCTTCGCCGAGAGGACCCACATCGCCGTCGCGACGACGCTCATGGGCGTGGGCATCTTCCCCGAGACAAACCCCCTCTCGATGCAGTGGTTCGGGATGCACGGCGCCGCCTACGGCAACTGGGCCGTGGACGAGTCCGACCTGCTCCTGGTGCTCGGCGCCCGGTTTGACGACCGCATCACGGGCGACACCCACAAGTTCGCCGCGCACGCGACGATCGTCCACGTCGACGTCGACGCCTCCGAGCACAACAAGAACAAGCGCGTGGGCCTGGCGGTCGTGAGCGACGTCAAGTACGCCCTGGGGCGGCTGAACGAGCTCATCGCCGCCTCGAAGTTCACCCCGCCCGACACCTCACCGTGGCACGCGCAGATCGCGAAATGGAAGAAGGAGCACCCGTTCAGCTACGAGCCGAGCCGGCACATACAGCCCCAGGAGGCGGTGCAGGCGCTCTATGAGCTCACCAAGGGCGACGCGATCATCACGACCGGCGTCGGCCAGCACCAGATGTGGGCGGCGCAATTCTACCGTTTTGACGAGCCGCGCCGCTACATAAGCTCGCTGGGCCTGGGCGCGATGGGATTCGGCTACCCTGCGGCGCTTGGCGCGAAGGTGGCGCGGCCGGACAAGCAGGTCATCGACATCGACGGCGACGGCTCGTTCGCGATGAACATNNGTCCAGTGGGAGGACCGCTTCTACGGCAGCGTCCGCGGCAACACGATCCTCGGCGACGAGAGCAACGTGGGCAGCCCGGACAATCCGGACGCGCTTTACCCCGACTTCGTGAAGATCGCCGAGGGATTCGGCGTCCGGGGACGGCGCGTGATCAGGAAAAGCGAGCTGAGGGAGGCGATCCAGGAGATGCTCGATTGCGACGGCCCGTTCGTCCTCGACGTGATCGTGCCGTACACCGAGCACGTTCTCCCCATGATTCCCGCCGGGAAGACCGTCAAGGACATGCTCCTGAAATAGCCCGGGGACCCCGGAGCGAGCGGCGAACGCGACTCCTGGAGTCGGGCGGGATCCGTTGGGCGCGTCCTATATCATCTCGGCCGCATATCATCGGCCCAGCGAGGACAAGGGCGGCAGGGGGCTTGGGCTCGCAAGATCGGGACCCCGCGAGGTGGCGTCCCGGCAGCGGCCCCCACCGCATACGCAATAGCTTGGCGTATAGGGCGTGCGACCGCGCCGCGCACCGGCTATATATTAGTATAACGCGGAATTCGGGCTTTGTTCTCTTCCCTTCCCATGCTATCCGATTCCCCCGTGCATGAGATTACCGTCATCCTGAATCGCGCGGGAAAAGGTGATTCGAAGGCCGCCGAGCAGCTCCTGCCGCTTGTATATGAGGAGCTGCGCAGGCTCGCCTCGGCAAAGATGGCCCGCGAGTCAGACGGACATACCCTGCAGCCCACCGCCCTGGTGCACGAGGCCTGGCTGCGCCTTGGCGGCGACAAGCAGCCGGAATGGCAGAACCGGGCTCACTTTTTCGCCGCGGCGGCGGAGTCCATGCGGCGCATCCTCATCGAGTCCGCCCGCCGCCGCCGGGCCGCCCGGCACGGCGGGGGCCTGAAGCGCGTCGACGTCGACGACTCGGCGCTCGGCATCGCGTCCCCGATGGCCGCCGACGACGAGTTGCTCGCCGTGCACGAGGCCCTCGATCGGCTGGCGAGCCATGACGGGCGCAAGGCGGAGCTGGTGAAGCTCCGATACTTCGCCGGCCTCACGCTGGAGCAGGCGGCGGATGTGCTTCGGGTGTCGGTGCCGACCGCCAAGCGCGACTGGGCGTACGCGCGCGCGTGGCTGTTCAAGGAGATAGGCGAGCATGGGGGGACCTGAGGGCCCGCGGGAAGCGGCCGGACGACGGCACATGCCGATTCCCCAGCCTCGAATGATCCCTTTTCGGGTCGGATTTCGCTTTGAGGGGTGACTCAAACCATCTCCCTCAGCCCCCTCCTCCCATGAAACACCTCCCCTGCATCCTGTCCTTCTCGGCCTTCCTGGGCCTCCTGCTCCTCGGGGCCGCGGCCGTCCTCGGCTTCCCCCTGACATTCGACCAAATCGCCCCAGCCATCGTGGGATTCTCCAGCGCCGCCGGCGTCCTTGGCTTCCTCATGTTGGACTACGCCCCGAGCCGGTCGCGCCCCACCGTCGCCGCCCGGGTTGTCGAGCCGAAGCGTGCGTTCGCGCCCGCCGCCTACCAGCGCCTGAATCCCACCCCCGCCGAGCTGCGGTTCGGCGATGACATCACGGTGAACATCATGGCGACACTCGGCACGCGAAGCGCATCCGCGACGGTCTCGCTATCGTAAGCCGAGCCCGATCCCCCTATGGACATCGCCAAGGCTAAATGAGCGAATACCGCGACCGCGAGGAGCAGATCTTTGCCCAGGCGCTGGCGAAGCCCCCGGGGGAGCGCCGGCGCTTCCTCGACGAGGCCTGCAAGGGCGACGACGACCTGCGAAAGCGGATCGAGGAGCTCGTCCGCGCCTACGATTCGGCGGGCGGCTTCATGTCCAGCCAGCCGTCCGTCCACACGGAAAACATCGTCGGGGACTCCCCCCTGCCGCCCGTCATGTCGGAGGTGGCGGGAAGCTGGATCGGCCGCTACAAGCTCCTTCAGGAGCTCGGCGAGGGAGGCTGCGGCGTGGTCTGGATGGCCGAGCAGGACGAGCCCGTGCACCGCCGGGTGGCGCTGAAGATCATCAAGCTCGGGATGGACACGAAGGAGGTCATCGCCCGGTTCGACGCCGAGCGCCAGGCGTTGGCGATGATGGACCACCCGAACATAGCCAAGATCCTCGACGCGGGCGCGACCGAGGCCGGGCGGCCATTCTTCGTCATGGAACTGGTGCGGGGGGTCAGGATCACCGACTTCTGCGACCAGTACAACCTGTCCACGGCCCAGCGGCTGGAGCTGTTCTCACAGGTCTGCCACGCGATCCAGCACGCGCACCAGAAGGGCATCATCCACCGCGACCTCAAGCCGTCCAACATCCTTGTCACGCTCCACGACGGCGTGCCCATCCCGAAGGTGATCGACTTCGGCATCGCCAAGGCGAC
>PLKS01000101.1 GCA_003140665.1 Opitutaceae bacterium | reverse complement strand
CCGCTGCAATACCAGCAAGGCGCAAGCGTTGTGACCATGACGAGATCGCGATAGCTGCGCTGGCGCCCGGCGGCGCGAAAGGCGTCGGTCTCGCCGTGCATCGAAGGGTCCCCGTTCTGGACCAAGCGGTTGCGCCCCGCTCCCAGCAGCGTGCCGTCGGTGCGAAAAATGGCACCGCCGACGGGAATGCCTCCTTCGGCGAGTCCAATGCGGGCTTGTTCGATAGCGACGGCCAACATGCCGTGCGCGTCCAATGCGGGATTCATGCGCAAAGTGTAGCACCGCCGATCCGCTTGACTCAACGGCGCTGCCCGCAGCAGACTAAGCGCTCCATCCAGAAACCGAAATCGGATTCACGAAAGAGTCCGCGCGTTGGCGCCAGAGACCAAGCGAGATTTATACCCGGTCGAACCTGAATCCGCAGCCGAGGCGAGCCAACCCCACTATGGCTTGCAGCGGCATGTGCTCGGGCCGCTGGAAACGCTTGCACAATCGGTCTCGACCATGGCTCCGACTTGCTCGGCTGCCCTGACCGTGCCGCTGGTATTTGCCACGGCGGGAAATGGGACGTGGCTGGCGTATTTGTTGGCGACGGTGTGCACGCTGCTGGTGGCGCTTTGCATTGCACGTTTCGCACAACAATCGGCCTCTCCCGGATCGCTCTACACCTACGCCACAATTTCCCTGCCGCCGGTGCTGGGAAGCGCTGCGGCTTGGGCTTTGCTGCTGGCGTATGTGGCCACGGGCGCTTCGGTCGTGGGCGGATTCATCCACTACGCAAATGTTGTGCTGCGCGAGTTCGTCGGCCTCGCCGCGCCGGGCGTTCCTCTGGCCATTTTCGCCGTCCTCGTCTCGATCTGGATTGCGTATCGAGACGTGAAAGTTTCCGCGCGGCTGATGGTCTGGGGCGAGCTGGCCTCCGTGCTGCTGATCGGCGTGGTGTTCGCGGTGCTGGTGTGGCGGCGCGGCCCGCATCTCGATCCGTCGCAGTTGTCAGTGCGCGGTGTGAAATTTTCCGGCGTGCGGTTGGGACTGGTGCTGGCCATGTTCAGTTTTGTCGGATTTGAAAGCGCGACGACGCTGGGCGAGGAGGCCACCCACGCGAAGCGTACGATACCGAGGGCGATCATGGCGTGCGTCGTCCCGGTCGGGCTCCTCTACCTCTTCATGACCTACCTGCTTGTCGGCCTGGGCCGGAGATTCGGGATCGCGCTCGACCAGCTCGAGGCCCCGTTTGACACCCTCGCCAGGGCGTGTCGCTTCGCGCTTCTCGGGACGGCGAGCTCAGCCGGCATAGCACTGAGCTATTTCGCCTGCACGCTCGGCTCGATCAACGCGGGGGCCCGGACGCTTTACTCGCTTTCCGAGGACGGCTTGTTTTTCAGGCCGTTCGGGTTTGCCCACCCCGTGAACGCGACGCCCCACAGGGCGATTGCCCTGATTGGCGCCGTCTCGATCGCCATGCCGGTCGGAATGCTCCTCTGGGGCGTCTCCCTCGTCTCCTGCATCGACTATGTCTCCCAGCTCGCGGCTCTGGGCTACATCGGCTCCTACTTCATGGTCTGCCTCGCCGCGCCCTTCTTCCTCGCCAGCGTCGGCTGCCTTACCCGCGGTGGGATCGCGGCGTCGGTCGCGGCCCTGGTGCTGCTGGCCGCCGTGCTGGTGCAGAGCGTCTACCCCGTGCCGCCGGCGCCCGCATGCTACCTGCCCTATGTATTCGCGGCCGCGATGGCCGCCGGATTCGCCGCGTCATGGTGGGTGCAAAGGGCGGCCGCATGAAGGCCTTCGTCAAGGGAGACATCGACGGGTTCATCGCCCTGTGGCTCGACAACCTGGTCGTGGCCATCGTCATGGTGAAGCTGAGCCTCGGCTTCCCCCTGTACCTGGACCCGCACCTGTTTTACTCGCGGCTGATGCCCGCGTCGGCGGTCGGGCTCCTGATCGGCAACCTCTATTATGCGTGGCTGGCCCACCGGCTCGCGCGCAGGGAGAAGCGCACGGACGTGTGCGCGCTTCCGTTCGGTCTCAGCATCATCCTGCTCGTCACTTTTGTCTTCCTTGTCCTCTATCCCGCGAAGGTCCGGGCGCTCAGCGCGGGACTGAGCGAGGCCGAGGCGAGCATGGCGGCGTGGCGGGCCGGCGTCGGGGCCGCGTTCGTCATGGGCCTGATCGAGTGCGCCGGCGCATTTGCCGGCGGCTTCATCCGGCGCTTCACACCCCGGGCCGCGCTGCTTTCGACGCTGGCGGGGATATCCCTCGCGTTCCTCGCCCTCGACTTCTTTTTCCGCGCATACGCCTTCCCGATCGTTGGGCTCACGACGCTCGCGCTTTCGTTCATCTTCTATTTCGGCCGAGTGGAGCCCAGGTTCGGGCTTCCGCGCGGCCTGGTGATCCTGGTCGTTGGAACGGCGCTGGCCTGGGCGATGCACTATATTTCCGGCTCCGCAATCGTGCCGGTGGGAAAGCTCGCGTTCGACACGCTTGGTTTCTACCCGCCCATCCCCAATCCCTCGCTCCTCCTAACCTGGTGGCATTCGATCGGCGACAGCCTGCCGGTCGTCCTTCCGCTGGGGCTGGTGAGCACGCTTTGGTCGCTGCAGAACGTGGAATCGGCCGAGGCCGCCGGGGATAGCTACGACACGCGCAACTGCCTCCTTTTCAATGGCTTTGCAACCATGGGGTCCGCGTTTTTCGGCTCGCCGTTCCTTGCGACAATCTATTTCGGGCACCCAGGCTGGAAGGCGATCGGCTCGCGCGCCGGCTATTCCGTCCTCAACGCGTCCCTGATGACCCTCATCGCGTGCACGGGCACCCTCGGGATCATCGTCCACTTCATACCGGTCGAGGCCGGGATGGCCCTCATAATCTGGATCGGGCTGGCGATGACCGCGCAGGCCTTCGAGGTGGTGCCGGCGAAGCACATCCCGGCGGTTGTCGTCGGCCTGATCCCGGCGCTTGGCGCCTACACCGAATTCGTCATCAAGCGCACCCTGCTTGCCGTGGGATACGGGACCCCGGAGCATCCGATCCCGGCGGCCCTTAACGCCCTGTTCGCGGACAGGGCCGACTATTATTCAGCAGGCGTGTTCGCGGTCGGCGAGGGATATATCTACACGTGCATGATCCTGAGCGCGGCGACCGTGCACATCATCGAGCGGCGCTTCCTGCGCGCGGCGGCGTGGTTCGCGATCGGCGCGGTGATCGCGCTCCTGGGCCTGGCGCACAACTACCGGATCACCGGATCCGATGTCGTTGGCGTAATCGGATGGGCGCCGGGTGCGATCCCGCTGGCCTATCTCACCATGGCGGACGCCTGCGCGGCGGCCGGCCGGCTGACAACCCCCGAAGCCGATGGGCCCGCTGCAGGCGGACACTGACCCGCCGGAGGCGGGCCGCCTATGCGACTATCTCCCCGCCAAGGCCAAGGCCGACGAGGGCCTTCCTGTAGCACGTCGAGAATCGATCGGCCCGGATGTGGAATTCCTCGGACAGGTCGAGAGGGAGCTCCTCGGGCTTCTGCGCCTCGACAAAGGGCTTGTCCTCGGAAAGAACGCGGGTCTGGAGGGCTATCGTGCTCTCGTCCGATTCGTCCAGGTCGAAATCACGCGTCAGGAGGAAAAGCACGTTCGTCTCACGCGCCGAGCGCGGCGACGGCAGGTTGTAGGCTACAAAATTCCTACCGTCCGGAAAAAGGAGCCTCAGGCGCGTGTAGAACGGAAATGTGACATCGTACGTGTACCGGATCTGCTCCAAGGCGCCCTTCCTGCCAAAATCCTCGATCGAGTAGCGGTCATAGTCGGCCTCGAAATGCATCCCCGTCGGGCTCACCTCGACATCATAGTTCCTCACCTCCGGAAGGTCCCGGTTGCCGAAGGTGCCGGCATGCACCCAGGAAAGATGGGCGAGGTCGTTGAAATTCTCGACATGCCGGGCGGCGGAGCACTTCCAGATACCCGCGGGCATCTTCATCCTCTTGAGCCCCTTGTCGTCAAGCTCGGGCCAGTCGGGAAGGTCCTGCCTGGGGGTCTGGGCGAGGCAAATCCAGATCACGCCGTATTTCTCCTCGGCAAGGACGGTGTGCAGGCAGAGCTTCCTGGGAATCACGGCGCCGGGTTGCGCCGGGATCCTGGTGCACCTGCCGTCCGCTCCATACCTGAATCCGTGGTAGGCGCAGACGACCTCGTCGCCGTCGATCCAGCCGAAGGTGAGCGGCACTCCCCTGTGGATGCAGATGTCCTTGGCAGCGACCACGCGGCCGCCCGAGCGATAGAGGACGAGCTCCTCGTCAAGAAGCGTCGCCGGAAAAGGCTTGGGGCCCGCCACATCGGACGAAAAGCAGACCGGGTGCCAGAACTCCGAAAGCACCCTCCAGTCCGCCGGCGCAAAGGTGCATCTCCTGGGAAGGCTGGCGGGAGGGAGGGCTGTGGCGGGCGGCTGCAATGGGGGGAGGAGGCGCCGTTGTGTCCAGCAGGCGACATGCCATGGCGCGAGATGTTCAACCTTTTGGTTGAAACGATTTGCCCCAGGCCGTCAACTGTTCCCGCATCGGCACCCAATGGACTTCACCGCCTGAAATGAAGATTGAGGTCTACAGGAACCTTTGGGGCGTTCCCGGCCCGCGCGATGCCGCGGTCGCCGCGATCGAGGAGGCCGGCTACGACGGGATCGAGGCGATCCTCTTCACCGCCCGGGAGCACGCCGAGCTGCGGCGGATCCTAATGCGCCGGAAGCTCCCGTTCAAGGGGGTCGTCTGGACCCGCAACGCGGGCCCCTCGGTCGCGGACCACCTGCGTTCGTTCAAGGCGCAAATGCGGGACCTGCTGCGGACCGGCGCCCGCTCGATCAACGTGATCGGCGGCTACGATTGCTGGACCGCCGACGAGGCCGCCCGGTACTTTGAGGCGGCGCTGAAGGCCGGGGACGCCTCGGGCGTGCCGGTCTCCCACGAGACCCACCGCAACTCGGCGCTTTTCCATCCCACCGCGGCAAAGCGCGCGCTCGAGCGGTTCCCCGGGCTTCGGCTGACCTGCGACTTCAGCCACTGGGTCGTGGCGTGCGAGCGGCTCCTGGACGACCAGCTCGACCTGATCCGGCTTTGCGCCGAACGGGCTGACCACGTCCACATCAGGGTCGGCACGGAGCAGGCTCCCCAGGTGGCCGACATCCGCTCGCCCGAGGCGCTGCCCTACCTTCGCGCCTTCGAGCGCTTGTGGGACATCGTCTGGGCGGCGCAGCTGGCGCGGGGCCTCGCCGTGTCGACGGCCTGCCCGGAGTTCGGCCCCCCGCCCTACCTGCCCACGCTGCCCTACACGGGAGAGCCGGTGGCGGACCTGGCCGCCATATGCGACTGGCAAAGGGACCGCCAGGTGTCGCGCTTCAGCGCCTGGATCGCCTCGCCGAAAGCGACCGGACGAACTCGCCGATGAACCTCCGGCGGTCCCGGATGAACTTCGGATCGTCCGAATCGAGCCCCGTGATCTGGCGGCACACCTGGGGGAACGCGATCGGCCATGTCGCAAGCGCAAGGCATGCGATAAGCGTCTGGGCTCCGTGAAAACCCGGCGGCCACCCCGGCACGCCCCGGTTTCTTTCGATCCTCTTCAGCGAGGCCTGCCACATCTGCGTGGGCTTGCGCCCGCCCGTGGACTTGCGCGCGTAGGTGAGGCCGTCCCATTCGAGCAGCCTCAGGAGGTAGGGATGCTCGTGGTGGAAATCCATCCAGTAGAGAAGGTCGTGCTCGAGGTCCTTCGGCACGGACCTTTCCGCCTCAAGTACCTCGTCGTAGACGCCCTCGAGGACGCGCTGGTAAAGCCCTTCCTTGCTTCCAAAGTAGTAATAGATGAGCTGCTTGTTGGTCCTTGAGACGGCGGCGATCCGGCTCACCCGCGCGCCCGCGTAGCCATGCGCGGCGAACTCGTCCAGGGCCGAGCCGAGGATCCTCGTCTTTGAGTCCTTTGGCATTCTTGGCATCAGCGCCGGGCGGGTCTTCTCATGCTGGCGCGCCCCCGCGGGCGCGGTGTCGCAGGGGCCCGGCCCGCTCGCTCGAACTCATTGGCAAAGGAGCGTGGAGGCAAGGCGCCGCGATTTCAGGAGTTCTCAGCTTCCCGCCTGCAGGTAGCCGGGATTCAGCCTGTGGAGCGACCTGGGGACGAACAGGCCGTCCCTTCGGACGAGCTTGCCGTCGAACCAGATCTTCCCGCCGCCGTGGTCCGGGCGCTGGATGCAGACCATGTCCCAGTGCACCTGGGACTTGTTTCCGTTGCCGCATTCCTCGTAGGCCTGGCCCGGCGTGAAGTGGAACGACCCGGCGATCTTCTCATCGAAGAGGATGTCCCGCATCGGCTCGAGGATGTGCGGGTTGAAGCCGAGCGCAAACTCGCCCACGGACCGCGCCCCCGCGTCGCTGTCGAGGATTTCGTTCAGGCGGCGGGTGTTGCTGGAGGTCGCTTCGACGATGCGCCCCTTCCTGAAGACGAGACGTATGTTGTCGAAGGACGAGCCGAGGTAGACGGACGGCGCGTTGTACTGGACGACCCCCTCGACGGAATCCTTGACCGGGCAGGAGAACACCTCCCCGTCCGGGATGTTGTACTGGCCGCCGCATTCCTTGGCGCCTATCCCCTTGATCGAGAACTGGAGGTCGGTGCCGGGGCCCGTGATGTGCACCCTGTCCGTGCGGCGCATCAGGTCGGCGAGCGCCTTCATCCCGGGCTTCATCCGCGCGTAGTCGAGCGTGCAGACCTTGAAATAGAAATCCTCGAATGCCTCGGTGCTCATCGACGCCTGCTGGGCCATGGCGGGCGTCGGCCACCTGAGCACCACCCACTTGGTCTTGTTCACCCGGTGGTCGGTCACCGGCTTCATGAGCCGGCTCAGCAGCTGCACCCGCGACGAGGGCACGTCGGAGGCCTCGAAGATGTTCTCCGAACCGCGGAGCGCGATGTACGCGTCCATCTGCCTAATCCGCGCCAGCTCGATCTCTGAAAGCGACTCGTATTGCGCCGGCTCGGCCCCGACCGCCATCTCCCGCGCGATCCGGGCCCGCTGGATCTGCACGAACGGCAGGGCGCCCCTCGCGCGCGCCGCGCGCATGAGGGCGATCACCATCGCGTCGGGAACGTCGTATGCGTCGATGAGGACCCGTTCTCCCTTCCCGAGGCTGGTCGAAAAGCCGGTGAGTCCCTCTGCAAGCTGCGTGAAACGGGGGTCGATGATCATGTCGGAGAGTCAATAACGCCCGACGGGGCCCGCCCGGCAAGTGCGTTCTGGGGAAAGCAGATCCGGCCCACGGCCTCGTCAAAGTCTGCGGCTCCCCGTATGATCTCGATCTCCAGGCGCAGGTAGTAGAGGGGGATCGGGCTGCCGGCCGCGTCGGAGATCCGCACCGCGTCCTTTTCCGTCGTCAGGAGGCAGTCGGCCCGCTCGCGTTCCGCGGCGTCGTAGAGCTCGTCGAGGTCCTCGGGCGTGTAGCGGTAGTGGTCGAGGTACCGCTCCCGGCCGACGAGGAGCGCCCCCAGGTCGCGCAGGAATTTCTCGAAGCTCTCGGGCGTCGCTATCCCGCTGAAGGCGAAGACACGGCGCCCCCTGAGCCAGGAAAGGGGCTCCCGGCCCGCCGCCGCGCCCGGCTTTGCGTCCATCCGCTGCAGGTACTGGGGCCGGTGCGCGCACTCGATGACGTCGGCGTCCGGCTTGTGCCGGGCGATGAGCGCCTCGAGCTCGAGGTCCCTCAGGCCGTTTGACTTGGTGAGAAAGATGTAATTCGCCCTCCTGAGGTGCTTCACCGGCTCGCGCAGGATCCCCCGCGGCAGGAGGTGCCCGTTCCCGAAAGGGTTGGTCTTGTCGACCAGGAGCAGGTTGAGCCGCCCCTTGAGCGGGAGGTACTGGAAGCCGTCGTCCAGGACCAGCGTGTCGCAGCCGAACCTCTTGATCGCGTATGCGCCCGCCTTCACGCGGTTCTTGTCCACCAGGACGACGACGCCGGGCAGGTTGCGCGCGAGCATGTACGGCTCGTCCCCCGCCTCCTCGCTGTCGAGGTAGATCACCTGCCCGTCGCTCACGATCTTCGGCGGGGGCTCGTCGGTGTGGGTGATCCCGTACCAGGCCTTCTTCCAGAACGGGGGCGCCTTGCTCTTGTAGCCCCGGCTCAGGATCGCCACCTTTCGCCCCCGGTCGCGGAGCGCCCGCGCAAACTTCTCCACCACAGGCGTTTTGCCCGTTCCCCCCACGGTCAGGTTGCCCACCACGACGACGAGGCACCCCAGGGGATGGTCGTGGAAGATCCTCTTGCGGTAGAGCCAGAGGCGCAGCTGCACGGCGCAGCTGAACAGCCACGACAGCATCTGGAGGAACACACCGAAGATGATCGCCCCCGTGTCGGCGCGCCGACCGAGCACGACATCGACGGTGTAGAGCTCGAAGGTTTGAAATTTTCGTTTGAGCCAGGAAAGCGGCATGGGGCGGGGCCGGATCCGGTCCCCGGGGGAATGAAGGTTNNAAACTCTTCATTCCCGGTCCCACGGCCGTATCCGAAAAGACGCTCCGGGCGATGGCGCAGCCGATGATAGGCCACCGCAGCGCGGATTTCGTGGCGCTCTACCGGTCCCTTCAGCCCGACCTGCAGTCGCTTTTCGGCACCAAGGACCCGGTCTACCTGTCCACGAGCAGCGCGTGGGGGGTCATGGAGGGCTCCATCCGGAACATCGTCAAGAAAAGGGTCCTCAACTGCATGAACGGGGCGTTTTCCGACAAGTGGAACGACGTCT
>PLKS01000072.1 GCA_003140665.1 Opitutaceae bacterium | reverse complement strand
GTCGCCTGCGCCGGCCTTGGCGTCGCCCGCGGGAGCCGCGGCTGCGGCGTCCCCGGTGGCGGGCACGGCTGCGGCGCCCTCCGCGGCCGCCTCGACGACGGCCACCTCCTGCACGATCTCCGCGACCGGCTCGACGCAGGCGACGACGGGCTGGCCCTTGTCGTCAAGGAACACGACCCCGTCGATCGGCTTCAACTCGCCGACCTTGATCGTCTCGCCCACGTTGAGCGCCGTGACGTCGATCTCGACCGCCTCGGGCAGGTCCTTGGGAAGGCACCGGACGCGCAGGACGTGGGAGGCGATCTCGAGGACGCCGCTCTGGTTCTTGACGCCGAACGACTCGCCGGTGACGCGGACCGGCACCCGGATCTCGAACTTCTCCTCCGGCTTGACCTCGTGGAGGTCGACATGGAGGAAGCGGTCGGTGATCGGGTCGCGCTGGACCTCCTGCAGGAAGGAGAGCGCCCTCTCGGCCTTGCCCTCGCGATCGAGCTCGATCAGGAGCGCGCGGCCGGCGACCGACTTGAGCAGTCGGGTGAACTCGGGCACCTCGACGGAGAGCTTCTCGGGGTCCGAATGCTTCCCGTAGAGGATTGCGGGGATGCGGTTGACCTTGCGCAGGCGGCGCGAGGCGCTGCGGCCGGTCTGGGCGCGCGTGGCGACTTTGAGGATGAGCGGATTTTTCATGGTTTCGTTCCCCCTGGGACCCCGAAAATCGGGGGCAGGCGTAGTTGAAAGGGGAGATTAGAAAGGCCGCCTACCGGGAAATCAACCAAAACCTCACCGTGCCCACTGCACGTACGAGATATCCAGGGCGTCGTTGGTGAAGGTGATGATGTCGGTCACGTCGCCGCGGGCCGGAACGATCTCCTGCCGCTTGACGCTGGGGGTGTCCCCGTCGGTGACAAAGTTCCTGCCGGCGTACCGGAGCCCCGTGGTCGTCACGCAGACGATCTCGCCGGGGCTGATCGCGGCAACCGCGTCCGTGTCGTTGCGGATGACGATCTCGGCGCATCCGAGGGCGTTCTGGAATGCCTTGGCCTGGAAGCTCACGATCGTGCACCCCCTGTTCACCGTGCTGGAGGCCCTGGGCGTCGGGCTCGGCTTGGGCTTCGACCTCGGGGGGGCTGGCTGGCCGGGTCCCCCGTCGGAAGGATTGGGATTGAACGGCTGCATCACCATGTCCGGGCCGGCCGCCGCGTCCGCCTTTGCCGGATAGGCGTCGGCGACCTCCTTGGGAAGGTTGGACTTGGCGATCTTCAGAAACCCCTCGTCCGCGAGCACCACGAGGCTGTTCGGCTCGTTCGACTTGACCCGGACGTTGTGGAGCACCCGCCCGTCGTTGAGCTTCATGGATGGGATCGGCGCCGGCGCGGGAGCGGGATCGGCGGCCCGCGACGCGACGGATGCCAGCAGGCATGCCGCGAGGAGCGGCAGGCGGAGCCGGGATGCGATGCGTTCCGAAAACCTCATGAGTCCCCATTATCAATTGCAGGCCTGCGCGGAGGCAACCATTGTCTGCCCATGCACCCCACCCTCGCGGCGCTCGGATTCGGAATGCTCATGACCGCGGCGGCGACGGTGCGCGCGAGCGACGCCGCCTGCTGGGTTTATTTCGGAACCTCGGCGACCGATGCCCGCCGCGGGATCTACCTGTCGAAGCTCGACCAGGATTCCGGTTCGCTCTCGCCGTCCGTCCGCGTCGCGGACAAGTCCAACTCGGTCTTCTTCGCGTTCGCCCCGGACAAGATGCACCTCTATTCGCTCGCCGAGGTCCCGGGGCCCGGCGGCCCCGTCGAGGCGATCGAGACGTACGCCGTCGATGCCGCCTCGGGGGCGCTGACACCCGCCGGCGAACGGGTCGCCGGCGGCGAGGAATCCTGCCACATCAGCGTGGATCCGTCGGGCAGGTGCGTCCTGACGGCCGACTACGGCGCCCATTACGTCGAAGTGTTTCCCATCCTTGGGGACGCGACGGTCGGGGAACGCACGTGCCTTGTCCGCCATTCGGGCTCGGGACCCGACCGTTCGCGCCAGGAGTCCGCCCACCCCCATTCGATCAACGTCGACCCGTCGGGCAGGTTCGCGATCGTCGCGGACCTCGGGCTCGACAAGCTGTTTGTCTACCGGCTCGACGCGGCAAAGGGCACCCTTTCGCCCAACAACCCCCCGTTCGCCACGGTCGCCCCCGGCGCGGGCCCGCGGCATTTCGCGTTCCATCCCGACGGCAGGCATGCCTTCGTCATCAATGAGATGGCGGCGTCGATCACGGCGTTCAACTGGGACGCCGAAAAGGGCATACTGTCGCCCTATGACACCGTTCCGATCCTCGGGAAGGACTTCAAGGGGCTCAACACGGCAGCCGAGGTGGTCGTCGCCAAGTCCGGAAAATTCATCTACGGGTCGAACCGGGGCGATGACAGCATCGTGGTCCACTCGTTTGATCCGGCCACCGGCCAGCTGACGTTCGTGCAGCGCATTGCGGACGGGATAAAGGTCCCGCGCAATTACGCCATCGACCCTTCGGGCAAGTGGCTCATCTGTGGGAATCTCACGGCGAACACGGCGACCGTTTACCGGGTCGATTCCGAGACCGGCCGCCTGGCGCTTGCCGGTTTGATCGCCGTTCCTGAGCCGCTCTGCGTCCGGTTCCTCCAGATCTGACGGCTTCCGGGACCCCAGTTTACTCTTGCCCGCATTCCCGCGCTCTCCGTATTACAACCCTTCCGGCGCCTCCCAAGGCGCGGCAAATATTGCCCGGTAGCTCAGTGGCAGAGCAGGTGACTGTTAATCACTTGGTCGCTGGTTCGATCCCAGCCCGGGCAGCCATTTCACTACGGAATTCAAAAAGTCCGGCTTCCTTTCCCAACACGTTTGAGAATCGCGGTTTAACATAGAGATTTAGGTTTATCGAATACCGCGCTTTTTGTATCGAGGGGTCGGTTTCCCCGAATTCACCGGTTGATTTAGTTACCTTAGGTGACAACCGGTTAACCAAAATCCGTCGAATTATGAGGCGCAGCGCCTGCTGCTTCTGTCCGGGACTCAAGGTGTGAAGTACGATCGTGGATAACGCCAGACAGGGATCGGAAACGATCGTTATCCCATAGCAGAATTTGGCAGTTATTGTCGGATAAAGGACATTCCCGCCATGCTCGGTTTCTGGCATGCTTCGCTACATGGAAGGACATTCCCCGCGAAGGCTCGCACTCGTTGCCCTCCCAGGAGCGAATCTCCTGGATGTTGCGGGTCCGGCGCAGGTCTTCACGTCTGCCTCAGAGCTGCTCGAGGAGTCGAACGGCCGAAAAAAATCTTACTGCGTCGAGGTAGTTTCGATTTCGGGCGGACTGGTAGAGACCACCTCCGGGATTCAATTGATGTCGCAGCCAGCCAAGATGTGGGGGCCGAGAAAAGTCGACACTCTACTGATTTCCGGGGGCATCGGCTCCGAGAATTCAGCCTCGAATGCAGAACTCGCCACTTGGCTTAATGCCGTGAGGCCCCGGGTAAGGCGCATCGGCTCGATCTGCACCGGTGCATTCGTGCTCGCTGCTGCAGGAATGCTGGAGGGCCGAAGGGCAGCGACACACTGGGCCTATTGCGATCGCCTTCAATCCGAGTACCCCAACGTCAGGGTTGAGAGGGACGCCATTTTCTTGCTTGATGGCGGCATTTGGACGTCAGCCGGCATCACGTCAGGAATCGATCTGGCGCTCGCGATGGTCGAGGAGGATTGGGGCCGGGACCTTGCTCTGCAGGTTTCGCGCCGCCTCGTGCTCTTTCTAAAACGCACCGGCGGGCAGGCCCAGTTTAGTGTGCCTTTGCAAACCCAGGCGGTAGAGGGGCGCCTCTCCGCCGTATTGGAAGAGGTCGCGATTAATCCAGCCGGAAACCATGGCGTAAGCCAGCTCGCAGCCCTAGCCGGCGTGGGAGAGAGGACCCTGCACCGCCTATTCCGTACAACCACTGGGCGAACGCCGGGGGACTGGGTGGAGCAGACCAGGCTCGAGGCGGCGCGCCGATCGCTGGAGGAGAGCGACGAGCTGCTGGAATCGATAGCCTCGAAATCAGGCTTCGGATTGGCCGACACGATGCGGCGAGCCTTCCTTCGCCGCCTGGGAGTCTCCCCGTCCGCCTATCGGGAACGCTTTCGCCGCCGGAGCGTTCCCATATCCCCGGCGCTGCATTTCGCTCTCAAGAACAGAAACCAGCCCCAGAACAGTGCGACCCGGCAGACCCACTGCGCAAACGAGCCGTGAGCAGCAGGACTGAATCATGAATCCGATCCAAAAAACCGCGAGGACCGCTGGATATCTCTATCTGCTGATGGGGCTCACTGCTCCAATCGGCCTAATTTACGTACCCGGCTCCATTGTTGTCCTAGGCGATCCCTCGGCCACTGCAATGCATCTCAGGACGTCCGAGTCACTGGAACGCATGGGGATCGCGAGTGAATTGTTCCACCAACTGGTCTTTGCCATCCTCGCTCTGACGCTTTACCGCCTGCTCAAGGGAGTCGGCAAGAGCCTTGCGCGAATGATGCTGGTCTTGGCGTTATTCTCGGTCCCGATCGTGTTTCTCAACGTGCTCAATGAGATTGCGGCCCTGATGCTTTCCAACGGTGCCAATCTTCTTTCGGCCTTCGACAAGGGCCAGCTTGATGCTCTTGCATATTTTTTCCTGAGACTGCATGGGAGAGGCATCGATCTCGCCACAATCTTCTGGGGCCTGTGGCTGTTCCCATTTGGCGTTCTTGTCGTTCAGTCGGGATTCATTCCGCGGTTTTTGGGCGTCCTCTTGTTGATCGCGTGTTTCGGCAATCTGGCAGGCGCCGTCACTTCCTTGCTCTTGCCAGGGCACGCAATGCAGGTTTCCCGCGCCGCAATGGTCCTGGGTTTTGGGGAAATGCCAATTGTCATCTGGTTCCTAATTTGGGGCGCGCGGAACATACCGTCGGGAAAACAGCAAACGCTGGACGAGGCAGACTCCTAGTTCGGCCCCATTCGACGGAACGAATTCCAATCCAGACCGCATTCGACCACATTAACATTGTCGACCGACACCTTGATCGTTGAGCGATTTCCCTTCGGGTCCCCTGTCGACTTGCCGCATCGCATCAGAGCAGGCGCATTTGCAGTTCGGATTTTCAGTGAACTTCAACTCCTTTCCCGAAGGGGAGGTGAATGGAATGGCGCTGCAGGCGTCCGCGCTTGGACCCAGCCTGAATTTAAAGGGTAGGAGCGGCGCCGGCTAAACCCAAAGGATATCCAAGAGACTCATACCTCACCCTCTGGCATGGGCGCCGGTCGGGCCGGCCTCGGGGGCCTATTCGCCCCTCAGCGCGACGATTGGGTCGATCCGGGATGCCCTCAGCGCCGGCAGCAGACAGGCGAGGATCGCAACAAGAAGAAAGATTCCCGTCACGCCGAAATAGATCAGCGGGTCGCCTGGCTGGACAGAGTAGAGGAGCGCCTGCACAAGCCGTGACACCACGCCTGCAGCGACGAGACCAAGGGCCACGCCGAACGCGACGGGCTTGAGACCACCCTGGAGCACGAGGATCATGACTTGCCAACGCTGGGCGCCGATCGCCATGCGGATCCCGATCTCGACCGTTCGCTGCGTGACGGCATTAGCGAGAACAGAATAGAGACCCACCATGGCAAGCAGCGTGGCGATCGCGGCGAGCACCCCGGCGAGCCACGCGGCGATCCGCTGGGTGCCGAGGGAATCGGACAGGAGGGAATCCATCGTGGAGAATTCGGCGATCGGCTGGTTGGGGTCCACCTCCTCGACCGCCGATCGAATGAGGGACTGGAGGGCTGCGGGATCCCCGCCCGTGCGGACTAACAGCACCATCAGGCGCCAGGGGAACTGGCGCGCCGACAGGTACATTTCATCGGGCGGGGCGGCCATCAAACCTGCGCTCTTCACGTCAGCCGTGATGCCAATCACCTCGCACTTGATGTCTGCATTTTGCCCGCGCAGCAGGATTTTACCGATCGCGGATTCTCCTGGAAACAGGCGTCTTGCGAACGACTCGTTGATGAGGCACACGTTGGGTGACTTGGCGTCGTCATGGGCGTCGAACCCGCGGCCGGCCCGTACCGGGACCTGCATCGTTGCAAAATACTGATCCGTCACGAGGTAAAGGCTGGCGAGATCCCTCTTGCCGGCGGCCGGGACGGGGCGCCCCAAAACCGCGTAGGGGGACCTCGGCTGAAACCCAGTCATCGGCGCGCCGATGGCGAGCGCGGCCTGGCGCACCTGTGGCCGCGCCTCGAGCCGGTCAACGAGTTGTTCGAAGAACTGCACCTGCTGCGGTCCCGTAGGATAGCGGGTGACCGGAAGGGAAACGAGGGCCGTGGCGACCCCGCGCGGATTGAATCCGGGCTGCGTGCCCTGCAGCCTAACGAAGCTCGCGAGTAAGAGGGCGGATAGGATGAGGAGAACGACCGAAAGGGAGACCTCGCCGATGACCAGGGACGAGCGGACCCGCGCGCTGCGGACACCTTCCGAGGAACCGCGGGCGCCCTCACTGAGCGCGTCCCTCTGGTTTTGCCGCGACGCCTGCAGCGCCGGCACAAGCCCGACCAGGAACGTCGAGAGGACCGCCATGGTGCAGGTCGACGCGAGCGTGGCCCCGTCCAGCCTGAGGCTTGCGCCTTGGGGAAGCTGGCTGGACGCCAACTGTTGTATTCCAGAGAGACTCCACCACGCCAATCCAATGCCGAGTGGAGCCGCGACCGCGGTGAAAAGGGCGCTTTCGCCGAAGAATTGACGCAGCAGCTGGCCCCGCGTCGCGCCGAGAGCCATGCGCACCGCAATCTCGCGGTGGCGCGAGGTCAGGCGGCCAAGGAAAAGCGCCGAGACGTTGGCGCAGGCTATCAGCATCACCAGGACGACTGCGCCAAGCAGAAGGTAAAACGTTGGCCTCAGGTCGCCGACGAGCTCGTCGGCGAAGGGAATGATCGGCGTGTCGATGTTCGCGTCGAGCTTGTCAGGGTATGCTTGCCGATAGTTCCGCGTCAGCAGGGCTATCTCACTCGCGGTCTGCGCCAGGGTTGCCCCTGGCTTGAGCCGGGCGGTGGTCTGCACGAATGTTGTCCCATTCAGCCTCTGCTCCCGCGACGTCAGCTCGAAGGGCCGAGGCACGAAGAGCCGCACGGAGCCAAACGGATTGCTGAGCGCCCTGGGCGTGATGCCGACGATCGTGTAGAAGCTGCCGTTGAGCATGATCGACTCCCCGACCGCCGAGTCGCGCCCGCCGAAGGCCCGCTGCCAGTACTCGTAGCCGAGAATGACGACCTTCGGGCCACCCGGCGTGTCCTCCTCGGCGGAGAAGTTGCGGCCCCTCGCCGGCGTAATGCCCAGCGTCGGCAGGAAGCTCGCCGTCACCGCCAATGTGTTGACCTGCTCGGGCTCCTGGCCCTTGCCCGTGACGGTATAGCCTGTGGACGCCGATGCGGCGATGCTCGACAGGGATTGTTGCCGGTCGCGGATGAACTCATAGCGCGGCCAGGACATTGCGGGCGCATTCAGGTTGATCGCCGGGTTGCTCGCCCAAAGGCGCACGAGTCGATCCGGCTGGGGAAACGACATCGGATGCAGCACGAGGGCGCTGAATGCGCTGAATAGCGCCGTGTTCGCGCCGATGCCGACCGCCAGCGTGGAGACCGCGGCCAGGGTAAAGGCGGGATTTCTTCGGAGCGAGCGCGCGGCGAATTTCAGATTGAACATGATCGTCCAGGGACTGCGCGCCCCTCAGAGGCGCGCGCTACGCGTCATCTGGAAGCGGCTGATTGCTCGCCTCGTTTTGCGCCAGGCATCGTGCATTCGCCGAATGAAAAGCATCCCAGATGCCAAGCTGGAATTATAATGCAAGTAATTAAAGGCCATAAGCTAATAACAATCGGTCCCAGCACGTTTTGACGGTCACCTTCCGAATATGGGATTATGTCATCCCGAATATGGGACCGGGTCGCCTGACGGCCAAGAGAGCAGGCTTCAGGCGCCGGCTTGTCAGGGAGCCGCCGGCTCAATTGCCCTGCCGGTGACGCCGACAGCCTTGAAATAATCCGCGAGCCGATCCGGGCTCCGTGAGGGATCAACAAGGCCGAGATAGCCACGTTCACACATCTTGGAGCGCATCCTAGCAAATGGATTTACTTTCACTAGTCCGGCAGGCGACGACCATATCGACCTGAAGGAATATAAATCGAGGTGCTGGCCAAATTCCGAGAACACGAAGAAATTTGATTTGGAAAAGGTGGTCGTCGTCGGGGACGATGCCTATGTGACCTATAATGAATGGACCAACGACGGCAGACTTTTTCGCAACACAGAGCGTTTTCTACTGAAGGATGGGAAGATAATAGAGAACGAGTGTTTTTTTGGGACGGGCGTTAATTTCCCAAATAACCAGGCGAAGAAATAAACTCCCCGGGTCTCTCGTCTTTGGGAAGACGGATCAACGGAATGCTCGGCCACGAACAAACGCCTCGCTGGCCTAAAGGCCCGTTGATTGGTTTTCGAAAAGGAGGCCAAAGGGGTACCCGATAGGCTGCTTGCGAATCTCCGGTCAAGCGCTAGCATTGAGCCATGGCTTTCCCCAGTAAATGTTGCTTCATAACCGGTGGCGGCTCCGGAATTGGCCGAGGGCTCGCAGAGGCGCTCGCCCGCCAAGGCACACGAGTCATAATAGCGGGACGGCGCGTCGAGATCCTACGGGAAGTCTGCAAGGCCAACCCCGGTATCGAAGCCTACTCCCTCGATGTCACCGACCGAATGGCGCTCGGGCGCGCCGCGAAAGAGGTGCCCGAAAAGTTCGGTGCCATGGATTGCCTCATCAACAATGCGGGAGTTCAGCGAAAGCACGATCTCACGAAGTCCACTCCGCTCGACTTCTGCGATCTCGAGATAGACACGAATCTTCGGTCACTGATGTCATGCACGGCAGCGTTTCTACCTCACCTTCTCGCCCAGCCGAGCGCTCGGATCGTGAACGTCACAAGCGGACTAGCGTATGTTCCCTATGCAGTGATGCCCGTCTATTGCGCAACCAAGGCCGCGCTCCGCTCGTTTACCCTTTCCCTGCGCCATCAACTCAGGGCGACTTCAGTTCGCGTGATCGAGCTATCGCCGCCGGCGGTTTCGACCGAGCTGCACGACTACATGGGCCCGAAAGGGCGGGAAATCGGAATCCCGCTTGAAGAATTCGTTCGCGAAGCGATGGAGTCCCTGAATTCGGGATCCGAGGAAATCCACGTGGGCAACGCGAAAAACCTATTCGCCAATCCCGTGGAATCGTTTGCGCGCCTGAATGGTTGAGTTTTTTGATCCGCGCTTGGGTGGAATCAATCGCAAGCACACGCTCAATTTATTTCTAATATCGCCGATTTTGGGATGAACATTCAGGCGGCAATCGAGGCGCCGCGGTTCACAAAGCGCACGTTTGGCGGCAACGATGTCGAGCTCGAAAGTCGCTTCAGTAGGGACGTGCGAGAGGAGTTGGCCGCCAAAGGGCACCAGATACACCTACTCGGCTCATTCTCCACCGAAGTTGGCGGAGGGCAGGCAGTGATGCACGATTTGGCAACCGGCGTGAACTTCGGAGCATCCGATCCACGCANNGCAAGGACGGCGCGGCTGTACCGGAAACACCTTAGACAGGGACGCCGCTTTCCCAAACGGACTGTGGCGAGATCGAGTTAACCTGTGCTCAATGCAAAGCCGGTTTGGGTGGAAGACCGCTCAGGTAAATATTCATCTTAGTCTTTGATTCGCACGAACCTTAAGAACCGATTAACTCGACTGCGCCATCCTTTATACCCGCGTCAAAAGTCGCCAGCTGCATCTTGTTTTCGCGCGCTATCTGCGTGAGGTAGCCGTCTGAAGTTCTTGCGGCGCTTGAGGCCCAACCAGGTAGACGTGGAGTGGGAGCGACCTCAATGAAGCCTCCCGCATTCTGCTTAAGCACGGCCAGGGCTCCAGACGCCTGGTGAAGGCTATAGCCGAATACTTGCATCGATACCCGTAAGAAGCCCAATTCGGAAAGCGCGCATGTCCACAGATTCTCACCCCCAACTACCTTAGCCCACGCATGGAACGACCCATGTTGCGGCGAATTGCCGTGTTCCCATGCCAGCAGTGCGTTGACATCCAAAAGGTACTTCACGGAAAGTCAGCAAGTGCCGCTCGAATTTCTGCCTCAGATACCAGTCTGTCTGATGACGACGCATTGAACGGCAACCCAGATACGGGATGGTTCTTGCGCACAATTTTCGCCGGTTTCATCGCACCTTCGCCTAGCGCCGCTTTGCGAAGGTATGCGGAAACCGAGGACTTTGCGGCACGAGCTTTCGCCCGGATCCGATTCGCGGATTGGGGGTCAACCTTGAAACTGAGGACTGGCATGGTATTAAATTAATACCGTTGCTTCTGAATCCGTCAAGATGACGAATGCCGCGAGCAATAAAATCGTGGCAAAGGTTCGTAGTCCTAAACGTCCAGTCACCCGATTTCATAACCGGTATCACTGTCCATTCGCCGTCCATTTTGACCCCGTCCCTGTCCGTCCCAGTCGGTCCCTGTACGTCCCGCTAGAGAGACGTTAAATTACTGGGAGTGAATTATTAGGCTCATAACCTGAAGGTCGCCGGTTCAAATCAAGCCCCTGCACCCAATTTGAGCCAGAAAACATCCTCTCGGTCTTTGTTTTTCAATGCCTTGGGGATCTAATCTGTGCCAGCGGGCGNNAGACATTATAGCTGCGCGACGAGCAGCTAAGAAGATAAGTGTGCTTGTCCCCGTTCACGCAGGTTACTTCACGGATCCTCGTAGACCTCGACCAGGGAGATACCAGTGTCGTTGCTGGCGCCGGAGACTTGGGCGGTGTAGGCGCCCGGGGGCAGAGTGACGAGTAGAGCCGAGTCGTTGCTGTTGGGATTGGTCCAGGCAAAGGCGCCAACTGCGGCTGCGGTGGTGACGATCTCGGTCCTTCCGCCCCAGCCCGTGTTGGTCGCAAGGATCGTGGAGGTCCCGTTGGGATTGCTCAGGTTAAGCTGAAGCTCGGGGTCGGGGAGTGCGCCCGTGACGCCGAAAGGCACTAGCGCCGGCCCGGAGGCCCGGATGAGGACCGTCTTGGAGGTCGAGCCCCCGATCACGAAGCCGGCGATCAGGACGTTGCCCCCCGTGCCGACCTCCACGCGGGCCGAGATGTTAATCAGGCGCGGGGTCGTCAGCGTATAGCCGCCCTCGGGGGTTGCGTCATACACCTCGGCGAGCGAAACACCCGTGTCGCCGCTCTGGCCCTGGATCTGGGCCGTGTAGGCCCCGTCCAGTGTGGCCAGGAGCGCGGCGTCGTGGCTCGACGGGTTGGTCCACGCAAAAGCACCGACCGCCGCGGCCGTGTTCGAGATCGAGGCGCTGCCGCCCCAGCCGTTGTTCGTCTGAAGAAGCGTGGAGGTCCCGTTCGTGTTGCTCTGATAAAGCTCGAGCTCCGGGTCGGGCAGCGAGCCAGAGACGCCGAAGGCGGTGAGCGCGGGGCCGGAGCCGCGAATGAGGAGCGATTCCGTGCCAGAGGTCCCCGCCCCGCCGACGACAAATCCCGCGATCAGGATGTTGGCCCCCGTGCCCACCTGCGCGCGGCACGAGATGTTGATCAGCCTGCCGGGATTGGTCGTGTTGGTCACGGTGAGCGTCGCCGTACCGCTCGTGGCCGAGCCCGAGGGGTTGGTCGCGACCGCGTAATACGTGCCCGCGTTGGCGGCCGTGGCGCCGCTGATGACGAGCGTCGCGCCCGTGACATTTGCGACGCCGTTTCGGACCGAGAGCGGCGAGCCGTTGAAGTACCACTGGTAGGTCGGGCTGGGCGAGCCGCTCGCGCCTGCGTTGAAGACCACCGTGGTGTCGCCCGCGATGGTCTGTGAGACCGGCTGCGTTGAGAAGCTCGGGGGCTGGTTCGGGGACACTGCCTCCAGGACGACGATGGACTGGCTTTCCACAGCGACCGTCCCGTTGACCGTGGGCGCGGCGGACTGGCTCCAGAAGTTGCCGGTGCCCTCGGACGCGCTGTTCGTGTCTATAATCTTGATCCATTCGGTGTCTGTCGGGGGCGCGGGCAGCGTGTAGGTGACGGACGACGAGGCTATGTTGCTCAAAACCATGAAGTCGTTATCCGACACCTGAGTTCCGTGGACATAGATCTCCACGGTTGGGGTGAGCCCCTCGTTGAAGCCGCTCGACCCGTCGAAGTTCGTGAAGGTGATGGGCTCGGACGTGAAATCCTGCTGGCGGAAGGCGACGTGGTCGGCACGCAGATGCAGGAGGTACTGGAGGAACGGGAAGTTCCCGTTTATGGAGCCGGCATAGGTCCCGAGGTTGTTGTCGTAGCCCATGGTCCCGCCGGTCCGGTCCCCCGTAGGGATCGTATCCGGGCTGTTGCTCGGGATCATGTTGTAGTTGTTCCAGGTGGCCACGGAGTCGATATTGTAGGAGTTGTTGTTCCCGTCCACCGTCCGGCCGAACTCGTCGCCCCAGATCATCATCGGCACGCCGCGGCTCAGGACCTGGAAGGTCCAGAAGTCCCGTATGGCCTGGCGGCGGAGGGTCTGGTTGCCGCCCCAGGAGGAGCTGTTGTCGGTGCCTCCCTCCGCCTCGGGACCGAAGGGCCACGCAAGGCTGGTAGGGGCCGTGCCGTAACTCACCACGTCCGTCATGTTGAACCCGTCGTGGCACACGATGTAGTTGACGGACTTCTGGGGGCCGCCCTCGGCGGTCATCCTGCCGGAGTCCCCGTAGAAGGCGTCCGCATAGCCGAGGTCGCCCGCGCCGTTGACGTACCCGCTTGTGTTTCCCGTCATGTATAGGCGGATCGAGTCGCGGTAGTTGCCGTTCCAGCACGCCCATCCCGCGGGGAAGTTCCCGATTTCGCCGCCGTCGTTGGCGTCCCAGGGCTCGGCGATGATCTTGAAGTTGTACGTGTCGGCTAGGGACGCGATGGACACCAGGAGGGGGGCGGTGCTTGAGAAGTCGGAGGACCCGTTGCGCCCCAGCTCCGCGGCCTCGTCGAAGCGGTAGCCATCGATCCCCATCGTGTTGGTCCAGTAGGTGAGCGAGTCCAGGATCAGCTGCTGGACAGGGGCGGAGCCGCCGTTGACGTTTGTCCCGACGCCGGTGCTTACCCAGTAGAACTGCGGCGTGCCGGACACGAGGGTGTAGTAGGACTGGTTGTCCAGCCCGCGGAAGAAGGTGAGCTCGGCCTGCTGGGCGGTGGAGGCGTCGTAGACGCCCCCTTCCCCTGTGTGGTTGTATACCACGTCCAGGTACACCTCGATGCCGGCGTTGTGGAAGGCGGCCACCATGTTCTTGAACTCCCTGGTCGGCCCGCCGAACGACTGGTCGCTCGAGTAGTGTCGGTCCGGCGCGAAGAAGCCGTAGGTCCAGTAGCACCAGTAGCCACCTCCGCTCGTCGTCGGCGCGGTGGTGGCGTCGGCCGCGTTGTCGCTCTCGTGGACCGGAAGGAACTCCACGGTGTTGAAGCCGAGGTCCTTCAGGTAGCCGGCCATGTATGCCGCGCCGGCGTAGGTTCCCACTAGGTTGGCCGGAACATTGGCCGCGTCCTGGAAGCCGGAGTAGGGGCTGAGCAGCGTCGTCAGGCTCATGCTCGAGGGGTGCGCCGTGAGGCCCTTGAGGTGGGTCTCATAGATGATGGCGTCCTTCTGAAGGAGGTTCGGCTTGGGCCCGGTGGACGTCGTGTCCACGAAGGCCACGGCCTTGGGCGCCCAGTGCCCGTCGTCCACGTTCCGGCAGTTTATTGCGACCCCGCCGGAGAGGGGACCCGTGTAGGTCTGGTCCGATGCAATGTTGGTCCCGCCGCTCGTGTACATGGCGTAGTCCTCGCCTGCGGCCACAAAGGCCGGGGTGTACGTGTTGTGGGAGAGCTCCAGCGCATAGGGGTCGAACAGGACCTTGTTCGGGTTGAAGCGGTTTCCCAAGGAGTCGCAGTCGCCGAGGTAGCCTGCGGTCGAGTTGCCCCGGGCCCAGCTGCTGCTGAAGGGCCAGTTGGGGCCCCAGATGCGGAACGCGTAGAGCGTGTACTGCGGCGCGCCGGCCACCGCGACCCTCCAGATGTTGTCGGGGCCCTTCGTCATCGTGTAGTCGTAGGCCGCGTCCGCACCGGTATCCGACGTGTAGATCTCGAGGATGATGTTCGTGGCGTTCGCGGAATACACGCCGACCTCGAGCGTGCTGCCGGGTCCAGCGGTGAACGTCGCGCCGAGCGGCCAGGTGGCGCTGCCCCACGAGGACTGGTTCACCGGGGAGTACTGCCCCGAGGAGGGATGGTTGCCGCCGACCTGGGCTAAGGCCGGGCCGGCCGTTGCCAGCGCGAGCGCAGCCGAGAGGAGGATCCTGCGAAGCCGCGCCAAGCGGTGTGAGGAGGGGTTCATTGCAAAGTGGAACAGACAGCCGCCCGCCTCAGGAGGTGCCGCCCGCTCACGGCATGAGCGGCCTCCAGTAGATCAACCACTCGTAAGCGCCGAGCAGCGGATCCGGCAGCGAGGGCTGTTGCCCTCCGCCCGTCGGCCCGCCCCGGAGCGCAACGGAGAAATCCCCGGGGTGCTCCACCCGGATCGCCGCGAACTGCGGGCGGTTCGAGAAATTGACGGTGGTGACCATCTCCTCGCCCTTGTCGCGGCGCAGGAACGAGACGACGTTCTGCGGGGCCGAATTTTCCAGCCAGACTACTTCGCCGTCGCGCAGGGCCGGATGCCCGTGGCGAAGGGCGATCAGCTGCCTGTAGGTCTCTGGGAACGAATCGCGGCCCTTTGGCCGCCAGAAGATCGGGACCTTCTCGAAGAGCGCCGGGTCGCCGGACTCGGTCGCGTCCCCGACCTCCATGCCGTTGTAGAGGAGCGGGACGCCGTCGAGCGTAAACATCACGGCGCTCGCAGCCAGGGCGCCGTTCCACCCGAATCGGCTGATGGCGCGCGCCTCGTCATGGTTGTCGGTGCAGCGCAGGTGGAGAGCGCCTCGCGGAAAGGGTTGCTGCTCGCTCTCGTACCAGGTGCGCCGGAGCTCGCTCGCGGGCGCCCCCGCCATCAGCACCCGGGTCACAGCCCCCATCATGGGCCAGGCGTAGTCTGCGTCGAACGCGTGGACCAGCAGCTCGGGTTTGCTCGCCTCGGCCAGCAGGAAGATCCCCGGGCGGATCTTGTCGAGATCCTGCCGCACATCCTCCCAGAACTGCGTCGGCACATCCGCAGCGTCGTCGCAGCGCAGCCCGTCCAACCGAAACTCGCGGACCCAGTACTGCATCATCTCGCGCATGTACTTGCGCGTGTCCGGGTTCGCGTAGTTGAGCCCCGCTACATCCGCCCATTCCGGATGGGGCGAGATGACGTGGCCTGCGCCGTCCTGCTTGTAGTAGGCGGGCTTGCTCAGCATCACGCTGTCCCAGGCGGTGTGGTTGGCGACGACGTCGATCATCACCCTGAGGCCCCGGGCGTGCGCGGCCTCCACGAGCCGCCGGAAGTCCTCCTTCGTGCCGTAGTCGGGGTTCACCGCATAATAGTCCCGTATGGCGTAGGGGCTGCCGATGCTTCCCTTGGCCTTCAAGCGGCCTAGGGGATGGATCGGCATCAGCCAGAGCACGTCGACGCCGAGCGCCTTCAGGTCGTCGAGCCGGGCCGTGATGCCCGCAAAGTCCCCCTTTGCGGAGAACTGCCGCGGAAAGATCTCATAGACAACCGCATCCCGGATCCAGAAGGGGGTCTCGCGGGCCGGCATGGCCGACCAGTCCTGGGTGGACTGCGCTTGGAGCGCCACTGCGCACAGGACGGCCAGCAGGAGGAGCCGCGACTGACAGAGGACCGCGGCCATGGCGTTCAAGGCCTGATGCTTGGAGTGTGGTGGCAACGGTTTTCGGGGTGTTTGTGAATTCGCTGCCTTGGTCACAGGATGGCCCCGGGCCGGCATTCCGCCAGAGGCTATGCTTCGACATTTCTTTGAAGACCTCGAAAAAACCTATACGCGGCGCACATGGGCCCCTAATATGGGGAG
>PLKS01000271.1 GCA_003140665.1 Opitutaceae bacterium | reverse complement strand
GCTCCAGCACCGCATCGGCATTCACCTCGGCGACGTGCTTGTTCAGGACAAGGACGTGATGGGCGATGGCGTGAACATCGCCTCGCGGCTCCAGGCGGAGGCCGAGCCCGGCGGCATCTGCATCTCGCAGACCGTCTACGACGTGGTGAAGAACAAGCTCGAGATGAAGGTGGTGAGCCTCGGGGCGCGCGACCTGAAGAACATTTCGCAGTCCATGCCGGTCTATCGCCTCCTACTCGAGGCGCAGACGCTGGACCCCTCAAGGGCCGGCTCCCGGGCCGCCGGGACGCCCCGGTCGCCGGCGCGCCGCAGGCTTCTTACCGCGATCGGCGCCGCCGCCTCGCTGGCCGTCGTCCTCGGTGCCGTGGCGATTTTCAGCCGGCGCAGCCCCGGGAATTCCGCGGCCGCCGTCGCGCCGCCCTCTCCCCAGCCGGCGATCGCGTCGCCTTCCCCGGCGCCGACGGCACAGCTTGGGGGCACCGCGGGGGGAAACGATCTCGCCAGCAATCTTGCCGGTGAATCCGCCAGGCGGAAGGACGTGATGCAGCAGATGCACGCCCTCTATCTCGACAAGTACGACTTCAACGGACTCGTCCTGGCGCTGCGCGACAAGGGCGAGAGCCCCTCCGCTCCGCTCAACCTGCAGCAGACGCTTCGTTCCGCGGAACAGCTCGTCCGGATGAAGGCGTGGCTTGACCTCACCCTGCGGCACTACAACGGGCAACGCCCCCTCGCCGTGCCCAACTTGTCGGGCGACCCCGCCAAGGATCTCGGCGTGTACCTTGCTTCCGATGAACGCCTGGTCTTCGTCGCCAACGGGACGCCCGCGCAGCGCGATTGGACCGATCTGAAGGCCGCCGAATTCGGGGCGATCATCGTGAGCGCGATGCGCGAGGCGAAGGAGGTGCCGCGGCCGGCCTCGATGGGCGCCCTGGCGTTCGCCCGCCTCTACGGGCTTCCGAAGATGGGCGCGGAACTTGCCGCGATCAAGGCGCGGCGCGAGAAGGATTCCGCCGCGAGGTGAGGCCGTCGAGGGGCCCGGCATGCGGGCGGCGGCCTAGCGGCTGGCGGGTGACGCCGCGGCCCGGCCGCCCGGGGCGAAGCGCTCCCTCAGCCGCATTGCCGCGGCGACCAGGTTGGCCAGCGCGGGCCTGACCTCGTCCCACCCTCGTGTCTTGAGGCCGCAGTCGGGATTCACCCAGAGATTCTCGGCCGGGAGCAGATGGGCCGCCTTTGCCACCAGCTCCTCGATCTCCCCCACGGCGGGCACCCGCGGCGAATGGATGTCGTAGACGCCCGGCCCGATCTCGTTCGGATACCTGAAGCTGACAAAGGCCTCGAGAAGCTCCATGTTGGAGCGCGATGTCTCGATCGTGATGACGTCGGCGTCGAGCGCGGCGATGGCCTTGATAATGTCGTTGAACTCCGCGTAACACATGTGGGTGTGGATCTGCGTGTCGTCGCGCACGCCGGACGCGCAGAGGCGAAATGCGGCGACGGCCCACTCGAGGTAATTCGCCCAGTCGCCGCAGCGCAGCGGCAGACCCTCCCTGATCGCCGGTTCGTCGATCTGGACGGCCGCGATGCCAGCCCTTTCGAGATCGAGGACCTCGTCGCGCAGGGCAAGGGCGATCTGAAACGCCGTGTCCCGCCGGGGCTGGTCATTGCGCACGAAGCTCCACTGGAGCATGGTCACCGGGCCCGTGAGCATCCCCTTCATCGGGCGGCCGGTGAGCGACTGCGCAAAGGCCGACCAGCGGACGGTCATAGGCCCATGGCGGGCGACGTCGCCGAAAATCACCGGCGGCTTGACGTAGCGGGAACCATAGCTCTGGACCCAGCCATTTTCAGTGAAGGCGAATCCCTGGAGCTGCTCGCCGAAGTACTCGACCATGTCGTTCCGCTCAAACTC
This sequence comes from Opitutaceae bacterium, assembly GCA_003140665.1. GTDB lineage: Bacteria > Verrucomicrobiota > Verrucomicrobiia > Opitutales > Opitutaceae > Palsa-1447. The sequence continues at coordinate 1,059 of PLKS01000271.1, read as the reverse complement.
GCCGTGGACCAGCATATCGAGACCGACGTCCTCCTGAAAGCGCACGCAGGCGAGTGTCTCGGCTTCAAGAAACCGCTCGTAATCCGCATGGGAGAGTTCTCCCTTCTTCCATTTGGCGCGGGCCGCGCGCACGCGGTCGGTCTGCGGGAACGAACCGATGGTGGTCGTCGGGAAGCGAGGCAGTCCGAGGCGGGCGCGCTGGCGAGCCTGCCTCTCGGGAAATGGCGAGGCGCGCTGCAGGTCGGACGGGGCCACGCGGCCGGCGCGCTCCTTGACCTCCGCCCGGTGGATGCGCCGGCTCCGCCGCCGCGATTCCGCAGCGGCCTTGTTTGCGGCGGGGGCGCCGGGCGCGGCCGCCCCCGTGAGGAGATCCCTAAGCGTGACCACCTCCGCGAGCTTCTCCTCGGCGAAGGACAGCCACCCCTTGAACTCGGCATCGAGCTTGGCCTCGTTCCGCAGGGTGACCGGCACGTGCTGGAGAGAGCAGGAGGGAGCAACCAGCAGGCGTTCGGGGCCGAGGATCGCGGCCGCCTTCGCGAGCAGGGGAAGCGTCCCCGAGAAATCGCTTTTCCAGATATTGCGGCCGTCCACCGCGCCGAGCGAGAGAAGCTTGGCGCCGGAAAGCTCGCGAATGACCGCATCGAGCTCCTCAGGCGCCCGCACGACGTCGACGTGCAGCGCATGGACGGGCAGCCGCAGGAAATCTCCCAGGTTTTCGCGCAATCCCCCGAAATAGGAGGCTACGAGAATCTTCAGCTCCGGCGCAGCCGCGGCCAGCGTGGCGTAGGCGGCGGCCAGCGCGACGCGCTCGCCGCCGGTGAGGTCGAGGGTGAAGATGGGCTCGTCGAGCTGCACCCACTCGGCCCCGAGGGCCGCAAGCCTCCGGAGGGCCTGGATGTAAACCGGCAGCAGGCGCTCAAGGAGGTCAAGGCGGTCAAAACGCGGATGGCGCGCGTCCCGCGCCTTGCCAAGCTTGAGGTAGGTCACCGGGCCGATGAGGACCGGCTTGGTCCTTATGCCGAGAGCCAGCGCCTCGGAAAACTCGTCGAATACCTTTGC
>PLKS01000051.1 GCA_003140665.1 Opitutaceae bacterium | reverse complement strand
GGTGCCAGCGGATCTTGCGCGCGGCGTTTGCTCTGGTAGTAGTCCGGCCCAGCATGAGCACTGGCATGGCGGTCCGTATCACCGGCGCGGCACTCGCGATCGGATTCTTTCGCAGCGCGGCCGCTGCCGAACCGCTCTGCGTTCCATTCGACTTCTCCCGTGGCTCAATCGGGCTGCATGTGAATGTAAAGGGGGTGCCGCTCTTTATGATCCTCGACACCGGCGTCGACCCTTCTGTGATCGACCTCTCCCGCGCCGACGCGCTTGGCCTCAAGGTCGACCGCGCAGCCGGCGGCGAAGCGACGGGCGGCGGCGACGCCAAACAGGCCCGGGCGTTCCCCGTCACCTTGTCCAACCTGACGATCAGCGGCCGCCCTTTCGCTTCGTTCGACGCCCTGGCGATGGACATGGGCATTCTCTCGGAGACCTATGGCCGCGCCCTTGACGGGGTGCTGGGATATAGCTTCCTGGCCGACAAGGTCGTGCTGGTCGACTATGCAAACCGCACCGTCGGCGTGCTGGATGGGCCGGCCGACGCGGCGACGCTGGTCCGCGCTTGCGGCAGCCGTTGGAGCATACCGATGCGGTCCTACGAAGGGGACAGCATTCCGGTCGTTCCAAGATTTCGCTTCGGCACCGCCTCCGCTCCCATCAGCCTCGACACCGGCTCAAACGGGGGCATCGCGCTCTATCAGTCCGCGCTCGATTTGCCGGGCGTTCGCGCCGCGCTCTCCAATGAGGGCGAGACATCATACAGCGGCGCCCGTGGCGACGCGAAAACCAAGACCTATTTGTTGAACGCGCCCGTGGGCTTCGGCCCGTTCACGCTGCCGGCGGGCGAAATCGTCACGCTCCGCACCACCAAGGGCTCGATCGACACCCGCGTCGCCAACGTCGGCAACAAGCTCTTCGCGGAGATGAAGCTCAAGATGCTTCTCGATTATCGCAACTGGCAGGTCACGTTCTTTGGCGACTGCCGTTAGTCGTTCCTGCTGACCAAACCTTCGAGCAGGTCCCTCGCGGCCGGGGAGCGAAAAGGGCCTATCCGTACCGCCGCTGCACGGACAGCGTAGCTCTCTACTGCACCGTCACGCTCACAGGGTCGTAACCCTGGCTGGCGATGTCGACCTTGTCCCCGGCGGCCAGTTTCTCGACGCTCAGCGTGCCGCCTGCCCTGATGGTGATGGAATAGGAAAGGCTCTTTGACGGGCCGGTGATGGTGATATCGACATTGAAGGGCTCCAGGTAGAGATTGTTTATATGCAGCGTGATGCTGGAGCGTGAATTCACGAATTCAAACGGGCCTCCTCGCACGGTCTCATACGAGGTCTCAATCGGCATTTGGCGCGCCTTCTGGGCCAGGGGTCGCATCTGCGCGATGTCGCCTTCCGCCTTGTGCAGCCGCGATTGCAGGTCCGCCGACTGGCTCTTCGATTGGTCGAGCTGCGCGGCGAGCTGGGACAATCGGGCGGCGTCATCGCCGAGCTGCGTCTTCAGGTCGGCCGACTGGGCCGATGCCCTGTCGACCTGCGCCTGCAGCTCCGCGGAGCGGCCCGTCTCCTTTTCGAGCTGCGATTGCACGGCCTCCGATTGGGACTTTGCCCTGTCGAGCTGGGACTGCAGGTCCGCCGACTGGCCCTTCGCCTTGTCGAGCTGCGCCTGCAGGTCCGCCGACTGGGCCCTTGCGCTGGCCAGATCGGCCTGGGCCTGCGGGTTATCCGCCTTGGCCGCGGCTGGGGCATCGGGCTTGTCGGCGGGGGCGTCGGGCTTGGCGGCGCTCGACTGCTTCTGGGCGTCGGCGTCCTGCGCGAGCTTCGCGTTCAGGTGGCGGACCTTTATGGTGAGGATGAGGATGATGACCGCCAGCAGGAGGCAGGCGACGAAAATTCCGAAGAACGATCCCCCCTGCGTGCTCTTTTTTCCGTATGGGACTGCTGCGTCGTTCATGGTGGGTTCTGGGACTTGGACCTTTGGCTCCGGAGGGAGAGACCTGTTGTAGCCCTGAATCCCGCGCATTCAAGCACCGTGATCGCCCAAGGGCGGCGCCTGAGTTCGATTGCTGCATCATTTCCCGACTTGGAATGGGGATGTACGCGTGAAAGGGAAAAAATCCGTGAAGGCCTTTGGCGTCCTCGCGGCCGCCCTGCTTGTCGGGGCTGCGTGCCAGGCGCCTCCGACTGCCCTGGCACACTCTCCCACTGCGGCCGCGATCGACCCGGAGGCGGCCCCGGCTCGCGCGGCAAACCGATACCCACCATCGCGGCCGGACGACATGGTGATGTCCGCTTTTCGAGGCGAGGACCCGGCGAATCCGCGAGGGGAATTCGAGGCCCTCGCCTATATCGTGCGTCATCGGGACGGACGGGTATGGTCAGGCTGCCCCGTGGAGTTCAAGATCAACGGCGGGAGCCGGGCCTTCTCCATCGAGGCGGGCAAGAAGCCCTACTTCTACGATGCCGTCGTCCTGACGGACGACCGCGGCGTGGCACGCGTGTACCTGCAGCCCTTCCCCCGATAGGCGGCGGCCCGACGGAAATTCACGGTTGAAGCGATGCGAGCGCGGCCGGCGCCGGCCTGGGGCGACCCTCCCGCGAGACTCTCGCGTCGTCCCGGCCGAGCGCGCGCCCAAGGGCCCCCTCGTCCAGACGGTAGACGAAATAGACCGGCCCGATGCGCTCGGTTGGCTGCATGCCGCGGCAGCTGGCCGCCAGCCGCGCCACCGCGAGCTGTGCGACGGCGTGCGCCAGGGGGCCGCGCCATGCGGACGCTCCCTCGGCATTCCATATGCGCCTGAGTTGGTCGGTCCATTCGCCGTAGAGGTCCGTCGGGCCTCCCTCGAGCCGGGTCGCCCCAAACACGAAGTATCCTGCGCGGACGCGCCCGTTCTCGAACGCCCATTCCATGTTGGTCGCATGCAGTCCAAAATGCTCGTGGCCCGGCGGCCCGAGGAGGCAGACGAACAGGGGCGTCGCGCGATCCGTCGCCCGAAGGTCCTTTTCCCAGGCGATGAGGCCGGGAAGGTCGCCGCCCCACTCAAGCGACGAATCCACCATGATGCGGAAGCCGGACATGGGCCCCCCGGCGATGGCGTTGAACCAGGCGAGCGGCTGGCGTCGCGCGGAGAAGCCCTCGCCGGCCGCGAGAAGCGCGATCCCGGCGACCAGCACGCGGGGCGTCCGGCCCAGCTCGGCCGCGCGCGCCAGGGCCACCCCGCCGGCAACGGCGGCGAGGAGGAACACGGGAAGGATGTGGCGGACCCCGATGTTGAGCGGCGTGAACAGGGCGATGACCGCGTAGGCAAGCGCCCCGGCGACGAGCGGTGAGACATCGGGCGGGGGCCGTGCCCCGGCCGGCCTGGCCCGACGGCAGAACGCCCAGGCGCCGAGCGCGAGCAGCATGGCGACGGTGCTCTTCGCGAGGAACGCGATGGGGAAATAGTCCCAGGATCCGCCCGACCGGAACCTGCCGAGGAGGTAGGCGGGCCGCGGCTTGATCACGTCGCCAAACGAAAGCACCTCGCGCAGGTAGGGCTCGGGCAGGGCATGCCACCGGCCAAGCAGCGCGACGGCGTGCCCGATCCTCGTCGGGGGAACCTGCGAGAGGTACGTGAATCCTCCCGGGCGGAACTCCCAGCCGAAGAAACCCCAGACCGTGACCCAGGCGACGGCGCCGGCGAGGGCGTGCCATCCAAGGAGCGCGGGAACCCCGGCCGTCCCGCGCCGGCGCCAGAGATGCCAGCCGAGGAGGAGAAGGATCCCGAACATCCAGGCGACAAACGAGAACTTCGTGAGGAGCATCATCCCGGAGCAAAGGCCGGCCAGGGCGGCCGGGGGCGCAGACGGGCGCCGAAGGAGCCACGCGTAGGACGCGAGCGCGGCCAGGTACCAGAACGCGGCGGCCGTGTCGGTGGTCACGAGCACGCCGCTGGCGAGGACCACGGGGCTGGTGGCGTAGAGGAGGAGGGCCAGCGCGGCCGCCCAGGGCCCGGCGAGCCAGGCCGCCCAGCCCCAGACCAGCACACCGGTGAGGAGGCACAGGCAGAGCGTCATCCTCCGGGCAGGCGCCAGGATTTCCCGCGGATCCGAGGGACCGGAGAAGAGCAGCACCTCGCCGATCAGGAGGGGATTCCATTGCACCTCGCGCTGCAGGGCGGCGTCGGGGGGGGTAACCCCCTCGCGATAGAGCGGCCACGCCGCCCATTTCTGCGCGAAGAAGAGGTTCGCGGTCGACTGGCGGTAGTCGCCGTTTCTCCAGCTGCTCAATCCCGCGCTGAGGTGTCCCGGTTCGTCCCGGGTCACGGAGAGCGTGGCGGCCAGCCGGGTCCCCTGGGCCGCCGTCCAGCCGAGGAGCACGAGCGCGACGGCGGCGCTCAGCGCCCAGGCGGAGCTCGCGGCGCGTGGGAAGGGCCCGGGTGCGGCCGCCGTGTCGCGCTTTGCCAGTTCCATGGGAGGAAAGCCCCGCTCAGCCTTCCATGAGGAATTTCTCGAAGCGTCCGCGCAGGTTCCGGCTCAATGGGATCCGCGTGCCGTCCCGCAGGAGAATGGTGTAGTCGCCTTGCGGCGAGGGCTGGAGCTCCTTCACCTGGTCGATCCGGATGATGGCCGAGCGGTTGGCGCGGGTGAACTGCTGGGGCCCGAGGCGCTCCTCGATCGAGGTCAGCGTGTCGCGGGGCATCAGCCGGTCGCCGGCCGAGGTGTGGATGACCACGTAGTTGTCGGCGGCCTCGACCCAGACGATCTCGTCGAACTTGAGGAAGACGTAGCGGCCGTCGGCCTTCACCGCGAGGCGCTCCGGCCTGGGCGGACGGGCCGCGCCGGCGCCGGCGAGGAGGCCCTCGATCCTTGCCCCCAGGGCGTCCGCGCGGCGCGCGCCCACGTATTCCGCGGCCCGCTCGAGCGCGGTCTCGAGGCGCTCCCGGTCGAAGGGCTTGAGCACATAGTCGACCGCCCGGACGCCGAAGGCGTCCACCGCGAACTTGTCGTGGGCCGTCACGAACACGATCGCCGGGCGCTCCTCGGGGGCGAGGCCCGCGACCACCTGCAGCCCGTCGCAGCCGGGCATCTGCATGTCGAGGAAGGCGATGTCGGGCCTTTCGCGGCGGATCGCCTCCACGGCCTCCGTGCCGCTGGCGCACTCAGCGACAACCTCAAGCGAGACGTCCTTCGGCAGGAGCGCCAGCAGGCGGGCGCGCGCCAGGGGCTCGTCGTCGGCGATCAGTATGCGGAGCTTGGTCATGCCGCGGAGGTGCTGAAGGGGATCACCATGCGCACACACAGCCCGCCGCCGGGCCGGTTGACCAGTTCGAAATGCTGCGCCTTCCCGTAAAGCTCCGCCAGGCGGGCGCGGGTGTTGGCCAGCCCGATGCCCTCCCGGGCGGGGCCCCCCGCGGGAATGCCGCCGCCATTGTCGCTCACCGAGAGCACGAGCTGGCCGCCCTCCCGGGCGCCCCGAAGCTCGATGCGCCCCGTGCGGGAGTGCGGCTCGGTGCCGTGCCTGACGGCGTTCTCGACGATGGGCTGCAGGATCAGGCTCGGCACCTGGGCGTCGATCGCGTCGTCGCCGATCTCGATGACCACCTCGAGGCGGTTGCGAAAGCGTATCCGCTCGATCTCCAGGTACCTCTCGAGGAACGCCACCTCCTCGCGGAGCGTCGTCTGGGGCGCGCCGGTGTGGGACATCGTGATCCGGAGCAGCTCGCCCAGCCGCACGAGCATCCGGTCGGCGGCCTCGACGTCCGTGTGCATCAAGGAGGCGATCCCGTTGAGCGTGTTGAAGAGGAAATGGGGCTTGAGCTGATGGAGGAGGGCCTGGAGGCGGGCCTCGGTCAGGTGCCTCTCCAGCTCGAGCGTCTGCACGGTCCGCTCATGGTACTTTCGGTAGTAGTCGAGCGCATGGCTTGCGGCGACGATCACCCCGTAGATGAGGAGGTTGAAGGGGAATGTCCTGACGAGAAGCGGGTCGAAGATCTCCCCGAAGGTGGCGGACTCGCCGACGACCCAGCTGTCGACCTCGCCCACCAGCGCGCGGAGCGCCACGTACGCGAGCGAGAACACGAGGGCCGCCCCGAGGTGGACGGCCGCGGCAAGCCAGCGGGAGCCGCGCTCGGGGGGGTAGCGCCTTGCCAGCCAGACGACAGGCAGGGACAGGATGCCGTAGACATACCAGTCCTCGAGCGGCGCGCTGATGGCCTCACCCCAGCTGATCGGGCGGCCGAGGAGGCTGTTCGAAAGGTAGAGCTGGCTCGCGAAGGCAAGGCCCACCAGGGACCACAGCGCCAGCAGGCCTAGCCCGCGAAGGAGGGTGGGGGCCATGGGGCGGGCGCTCATGAATGGGAATGAAATTTACATCGGCCGACGCGAAGTTCAATAGCAGTCCCACCTCGATGTCGCGCGACCCCATGCGGGAAAAAATGAGCCCCCCCACCATGCCAGCCCCCGGACGCCCGGATCCGGACAGGGCGCTGCCGGGGGGCGCCATCTCGCCGCTGGTGCCGGTTCTGGTCCCCCTGGCGATCGCGGCGATCGTCATCGGGATCGTCTTCTCGCGGCTGCTTCCCTTCGTCCCGGAGACCGGCGTCGCGCCGGCGGCGAAGTTCACCGACGTGACCCGGGACGCGGGCATCGCCTTCGTGCACGACAGCGGCGCGCGCGAAGACGAGGAGACCCCCACGACGCTTCCCGGTGCCGTCGCGTTCCTGGACTACGACAACGACGGGCGCCCGGACCTGTTCTTCGTGAGCGGGACCACCTGGCCCTGGGAGCCCTCGGCGATGGGGGGCCCCCCCACCTGCGCGCTCTATCACAACGACGGCGCCGGCCATTTCACGGACGTGACCCGCCAGGCCGGGCTCGACGTCACCTTGCTGGGCATGGGTGTCGCGGTGGGGGACTACGACGGCGACGGCTGGCCGGACATCTTTGTCACGGGCATCGGGGGAAACCGGCTGTTCCACAACCAGGGGAACGGCACCTTTGTCGACGTGACGGATGCGGCCGGGGTCCGCGGCGACGACCACGTCTGGAGCACCGGCGCCGTGTGGATCGACCTCTTCGGCGACGGGAGGCTTGACCTGGTGGTGTGCAACTATGCGCGCTGGGCGCGCGAGGCCGACCTCAGGGACGCGTTCGCGGCCGAGGGCGCCGGCCCCTCCTACACCGCGAGGGCCGGCTTCGTCAGCGTGTTCCCGTCGGTGTACCGCAACCTTGGGAACGGGCGGTTTGCCGAGGTCTCCGCAAAAACCGGGCTCAACCAGCTCGACCGGCAGACGGGCTTCCCGCGGGCCCATCCCCTGGCGGTCGCCGCGGTCGACGTGAACGGCGACGGGCGGCTCGACCTCCTCTTCACCTACCAGTCCGGGGAGGACGTCCTGTTCGTCAACCAGGGCGACGGCACCTTCCGCGAATGGACGCCGCCGGCGCAGGAGCGCCGCGAGGGGGCGTCGGCCGGGCTGGTCGGGCAGGCCGCGCTGTCGTTCCCGCGCCTGGCCCAGGCGGCCGACAGGTTCGACGTGCTCCGGGCGGCGGCCCTCGCGATGACTCCGTTGCCCGACGAGGGCGAATCCTACTGCCACCTTCGCTACAAGCTCGGGGTGGCGCTCCTCGACTACGATCTCGACGGCCGGGTCGACGTCATCTCCGGCGAGGGCCTCGCGGAGCCGGGCCTCGACCGGTTCGAGCACGGCAGGAGGTTCGCGGCGGCGCCGTCCGTCCTGTGGAACAGCGGCCACGGCTGGGTGAGGGCCCCTGTCGCCCCCGGGCCCGGGGCCCTGGGCGGTGCGATGGTCGCCCGCGGGGTGGCGGTGGCCGACGTCTACGGGAACGGCAACCTCGACGTGGTCATCGCCCAGAACGGCGGCCCGCCCCGGTTGTTCCGCAACGAGCAACGGCTCCGACACTCATGGCTGAGGGTCGACCTCGTCGGCACGCGCTGCCAGCGGGACGCCGGGGGGGCGCGGGTGGAGGTGCACACCCCTCGCGGGGTCCTCGTCCAGACGATGGAGCCGGCGATGGGCTTCATGGCCCAGTCGGAGAAGACGCTCACCTTCGGCCTCGGCGACGATGACCGGGTGCGCACCGTCGTGGTGCGCTGGCCGGACGGGGTGCGCCAGGAGATCCGTCCACCGGGGGTCAACCGGCGCATCGTCATCACCGAGCCCCGGTAGGACGGGCCCCGCCGGGCGGATGCCGCCCCCGGGATACGGCGTTTCGCCCCAAAGCGGCGATCTTCGGCCACTAACGCCTTTAAAGGAGGGCCCGGCTTGCCCATCTCGCAGGCGTCAGCGCCCCAACTTACCCCCTTGCCCAAACCGGCTCCGCAGCCCCGCCTCGGATGCGCCCCTCCATGAAGTCCGCACGCCTCCCGATCCTTCTCGCCGCGCTCTGCGTGGCGTCTGTGACCCGCCTCTGCGCGGGCAACGCCGTGCTCGAATGGAACAAGGAGGCGGTCGACGCCATCCGCTTGTCCCGGAACCCGCCCCCCCTTGCCGCGCTTTTGTACGCCACGTACCACGTGTCGATATTCGACGCCGTGAACGGGATCACCCGCACGCACCACGGCTGGCTCGTGAACGACCCGGCCCCCGCGGGCGCCGACATGGACGCCGCGATCGCAAGCGCGGCCTACACCGTTCTCACTGAGCTCTTCGTCTCGACGAATCCCCGTACCCTGCGGATCGCCTACGACAACGCCCTTGCCGCCATCCCGGACGGCGCTGCAAAGGCCGACGGCATCGCCTGGGGAAGGAAGGTCGCCGTGGCGGTGCTGGCGAAGCGCGCGGACAGCGGCTACAACAAACCCATTCCCGGGACGTATTCGAGCACCGAGCCGGGCAAGTGGCGGGAGACGCCACCGACCTTCCGGCCGCCGCTCCTTCCCTTCTGGGGCAAGGTCACGCCGTTCGTGATGACCTCCCCGTCGCAGTTCCGCGCGCCACCCCCGGAGACGCTGGGCTCGAAGGAGTACGCGGAGGAGCTCGCCTTCGTCGCGAGCCACGGGGCGCGCGACGACGCCGATCGCACCGAATACCAGACCATGAGCACGCCCTTCTGGTCGGACGACCTCGGCACCGGGACGCCCCCCGGCCATTGGAACATCATCGCCGAGGACATCGCCCGCCGGAAAGACCTCTCCGTCCCGGAGACCGCGAGGCTCTTCGCCCTGCTCAACCTGGCCGAGGCGGACGCGGGCATCTCGTGCTGGGAGACAAAATACTACTACAGCTTCTGGCGCCCGGAAACCGCCCTGCGGGAGCTCGACCCGAAGCTCAACCCGCAGCTGGTCAACAAGCCCGACTTCATCCCCAACATGGCGTCGCCCCCATTCCCGTCCTACACGTCGGGCCACAGCACGTTCTCGGCCGCGGGCGCGCGGATGATCGCGCTGTTCTTCGGCACCGACGACATCGAGTTCAGCGTCGGTTCCGACGGCCTGCCGGGCGTCGTGCACACCTTCAAGAAGCTCTCGGACGCCCAGGCCGAGGTCGGCATGAGCCGGGTCTGGGGCGGGATCCACACGATGTCGGACAACCTCGAGGCCCAGAAGGCCGGCATGAAGATCGCCGATTGGGTCTACGCGAACGCGCTCCTCCCGAATCCCAAATGACGCCCACGCATCCCAGCAGGCTGCTCAGGACAATCCTCGCTTGCGCCGCGATCGGCGCCATGTCGCTGGCGGCCGGGGCCGATCCCGCGTACGTGGCGACGCCGCTCCGGCCCCGTCTCCCGGGACCGCCGGGCTCGAAGCCCTTCGAGATCCTTGCGCCCGAGGAGACGGGCGTGACGCAGAGCAACCTCTACAACGACCCCCGCATGTGGGCCGACCGGTTCCGCGAGCTGACCCTGGGCGCCGTGGAGACCGGCATCGCCGTCGCGGATTTCAACCGCGACGGGTTCCTGGACATCTTCGTCGTCTCGCGCAACGGCCCGTGCGCCCTCTACCGGCAGACCGCCCCGTTCAAGTTCGTGAACGTCGCCGTGCCGGCGGGGGTCGACTGCACCCGGAACGGCCCGGGCAGCGTCACCAGCGCGACGGTGGTCGACATCAACCAGGACGGCTGGCCCGACCTCTACGTCTGCCGCTTCGACGCGCCGAACCTGCTCTTCGTCAACAACGGTGACGGCACCTTCACGGAGCGCGCGCACGAGTACGGCCTCGACGTCAAGGACGCCAGCGTCGAGGCGACCTTCGCCGACTACGACGGCGACGGCTACCTCGACTGCTTCCTGCTCACCAACGTCCTGGATTTCTCGAAGAGCCCGCTCGGGCGCCGGAACTACCTCTTCCACAACAACGGCAACGGGACCTTCACCGACGTCTCGAAGAAGGCCGGCATCTGGGGCCTGACCCAGGGCCACACCGCGCTGTGGTTCGACGCCAACCAGGACGGCTGGCCCGACCTCTACATCGCCAACGACTTCGAAACGCCCGACCGCTTCTACATGAACAACGGGGACGGCACCTTCACGGATGTCGTCGACGAGCGCCTGCCGCACGTGACGTATTTCTCGATGGGAGGCGACTCGGGCGACCTGAACAACGACGGCCTCATCGATTTCATGGTGACGGACATGCGCGACCACACCCACGCGCAGTTCATGACCGGCCTCGAGGAGCAGGGCCGCGGCCTCTGGGAGATGGAGCGCGTGCCCGAGCTGATCCCGCAGTACATGTGGAATTCGGTCTACCTCAACACCGGCACCGACCGGTACCAGGAGATCGCGCACCTGATCGGGGTCGAAGCCACGGGCTGGACGTGGGCGGCCCGGCTGGCCGACCTCGACTGCTCCGGCCGCGAGGACATCTTCTTCACGGCGGGGATGATCCGGAATTTCACCAACCCCGACCTGGTCGACAAGCAGAACGTCGCCCCGAACCTGAACGCCCGGGCGCTGGTGTGGAAGAACTCCCCGGTCCGCCAGGAGCACACGCGCGCCTACCGCAACCTGGGCAACCTGAAGTTCGAGGACGTGAGCGCCGAGTGGGGCCTGGACCAGATGGGCGTGTCCTTCGGCTGCGCCATCGTCGACCTGGACGGGCGCGGCGTCCTCGACATCGTCTACAACAACTACGACGGGCCGCCGACGGTCATCCGCAACAACACGACGTCGGGCCACCGGGTCCTGATCAAGCTGAAAGGACGCGCGCCCAACCTCGACGCCATCGGCGCCGAGCTGCGGATCGAGACGGCCTCCGGGGTGCAGGTGCGGCAGATCTACACCGAGCGCGGCGTGGTCGCGAGCGAGCCGGCCACCGTCCACTTCGGCCTCGGGAGCGACACGGCGATCAACAAGCTCACGATCCACTGGCCGAACGGGCAGGTGCAGGTCCTCGAGGACCTGCCCGCCGACAAGCTGCTGACGATCCCCCAGCCGGCCCTGGCGCCCGGGCAGGCCGTCAGAAGGCCCCCCGCCCGGTTCAACCGGCCGCCCGACCCCTCGGCCCTGTTCGCCGAGAACGCCCACGCCCGGGGACTGGACTTCACGGACGCGGCCCAGCCGGCCGACGAGTTCAGCCGGCAGCGCCTGCTGCCGCGGCGCCTCGGCCAGAGCGGGCCCGCCATCGCGGTGGCGGACGTCAACGGCGACGGCATTCCCGATGTCTTCGTCAGCGGGACGGGGGGACAGTCCGGCGTGCTCTACCTAGGGCAGGCCGACGGCACGTTCAAGGCGGCGCCGGACCAGCCGTGGTCGGCCGCCAAGGACTCCGATGACGCCGGGGCCATCTTCTTCGACGCCACGGGGAGCGGTCATGCCGACCTGTTCATCGCCGCCGGCGGCGTCAGGCACGACCGCGGCGACCCCGCGCTCAACAACCGCCTCTACCTCAACGACGGGCGCGGTAACTTCACGCTGGCGCCCGCGGGCACCCTGCCTGCGGACGGCGAATCCTGCTACGTGGCCGCCGCCGCCGATTTCGAGGGCACCGGCAAGACCGGGCTCTTCGTCGGCGGCCGGCTCGTCCCGGGCCACTGGCCGGCGACCCCGAGGAGCTTCCTGTACCGCAACGTGGGCGGAAAGTTTGTCGATGTCACCGACGAGCTCGCCCCCGGCCTCAGGAACATCGGGATGGTGACGGCGGCCGTCTGGGCCGACGTCGACGGCGACGGCCGGCCCGACCTGGTCCTGGCGACCGAGTGGGGCCCCATCGTCTATTTCCACAACAACGGCCACGGCTTCGACAATTGGACGGAAAGGGCGGGGCTGGCACGGCGCACGGGCTGGTGGAGCGCGCTGGCGGTGGCCGACCTGAACGGAGACGGGCGGCTCGACCTGATCGCGGGCAACGTCGGGCTGAACACGAAATATCACGCGTCCGCAGCCGAGCCCACCGTGCTCTACGCCGGCGATCTCGACGGAAACGGCGGCGAGCAGCTGGTCGAGGCGCAGTACGAGGACGGGAAGCTTTACCCGGTCCGGGGGCGCAGCAAGCTGTCCTATTCCTTCCCATGGATCCGGAAGAAGTTCACGACGTATGAGGCCTTCTCGCGCGCCACCATATCGGACATCTTTCCCGCCGAGCCCCTCGCAAAGGCGCAGCGCCTTGCCGCAACGGAGCTCGCGAGCGGGGTCTACTACCAGAGGCGGGACGGAACGTTTGAGTGGAAGCCGCTGCCGACGCTCGCCCAGATCTCCCCGATCAACGGGCTCGTCGTGCGCGACCTGGACGGCGACGGCATCGTCGATGTCTACTGCGTCGGCAACAACTACGGCCCCGAGCCGTCGACGGGGCGCTTCGACGGTGGCGTGAGCCTGCTCCTCAAGGGCGACGGGCACGGCGGACTGACGCCGGTCCCCACCTGGCAGAGCGGCCTTCTCGCCTTTGGCGACACGCGGGCGGCGGTCGCCGTGTCCCTTCCCGGCCAGAAGGGCGTCCCCTCGATAGCGGTTTCCCAGTGCAACGGCCCCATCCTTCTCTTTACACCTAAACCAAACCCGAACACGCGACCCATCGCCCAGCGCTGACAGGCGCACCCCCCCGAAAAGACCCTTTTTTACAATCACGCACCCACCATGCAACTACCCAAGACACCGGCACTCGCCCTCCTGCTCCTCACCGCGGCCTCGCAGGCCTTCTCCCAGTACATTCCCCCGTCGCCGGCCGCGCCCGTGCCCGGCGTGATCGACGACTACATCAAGTCGGACACCCCGCTCGCGGGCTGGGACTTTGTGGTCAACGATCGGCTGCGCTTTGAGGACAAGTCGGACGCCGGGACGACCCACGCCGGCTCGAACTTCGACTTCTTCACGGCCCCGCCGAGCGACAACAGCAACCAGTACTGGCTCAACCGCCTCATGCCCCGCCTCGGCTACACGGGCGACCTGTTCGCCTTTGTCGTCGAGGCGAGGTCGAGCTACTCCTTCGGCGATGACCGCTACACGGGGACGGCCGCAGGCAAGAATCTGGCCGAGGACGACGGCCCCTTCCAGCTGCAGATGGCCTATGTCCTCATCGGTAACCTGAAGGAGTTTCCGGTCACCGCAAAGATCGGGCGCCAGGAGCTCACCTACGGCGACCAGCGGCTCGTCGGAAACGCATTCTGGCTCAACATACCGCACACGTTCGACGCGGTGAAGCTGAGGTACCAGAACTCGTTCTTCGGCGTGGATGTGTTCGCCGCCAACCTGGTGTACGTCGAGGAGGACCATTTCGAGGAGGGCAACTCGCAGGACACGCTGTCGGGCGCCTATTTCGACTTCCCCGGGATATCGAACGACAACGTGACCGAGCTCTACCTCTTCGCCCGCAACGTCGCCCGGGGGATCGTGACCGACAACTGGTCGCTCGTTCCCGCCCCCTTCCGGTTCACCGCGCCGCAGGACATCTATACGCTCGGGTACCGGACGAAGTCCAAGCCGGGCACGCTGGGACCGTGGGACTACGGGATCGAAACGATGTGGCAGTTCGGGGACCGGACCGCCGTCTTTCCGGCGACCACCGTCGCCGCGGCCAAGGCGGCCCCCCGGCTGGACCAGAGCGCGTGGGCCTTCATCCTCCAGGGCGGCTACACCTGGAAGGACGCCCCCCTGCAGCCGCGCCTCGCTCTCATCATGAGCGCCGCCTCCGGCGACCAGAATTCCAAGGACAAGGACAGCGAGACGTTCCAGAACCTCCTGCCCTCCAACCACGGGCTCTACGGGATCATGGACCTCTCAAGCCTGCAGAACCTCATCGACTACCGCCTCTCGCTCATGACGAAGCCGAGCGCCGCGACCAGCCTGGCGCTGGACGTGCACCAGCAGTACCTGGAGACGACGAACGACTACTGGTACAACGTGGCGGGGGTCCCGCGCAATACCGCGGGGGCGACCCCTGGAAGCGGCAAGGGATTCGGAATCAACCCCAACTACAGCTCGGACCTGGGCGAGGAGGTCGACGCGATCGGCGGATGGACCGTCCATCGCGGACTCCTGCTTGAGATGGGCGTGGGGCATTACTTCATCGGGCAGTACATCCGCGAGTCGCTTCGCGCCGTCGGGTCGAGGGATGCCAACTACGGCTATGTCCAGGCGACGCTGAACCTCTGACGAGAGGCGCTCCCGGGCCGCCAAAGCAAGACACCCGGGGCGTCTGCGCGCCCCGGGGTGTCGACTACCACCTACACCCGAAAGGGATCAGGGAAGGACATAGCGCAGGTCCAGGAACACCATGTTCGCGTTGGCGTTGCTGGGCTGGCCGGCCGCCACATACCACGGCGTGCGCTCGACGCGTGAGACCTGGGCGATCAGCTGGAGGGCGCCATAGCTCGGGTTCTTCCAGAACGTGAACGTGTTGTCCAGGGTGACCTCCTCGATCGTCTTGTTGTTGGTGTTCGCCGAGCCCGGATACCCGTAGCCGACGTACGTCCCGTTGGACAGCTTGTTGAAGCGCTGGCCGAATTGGGTTCCGCTCCAGTAGGCGGACACCGTGTCCACGGGAAGCACCGCATATTCCAGCCCGAGGATGGCGGACGTCGCCTTGACCAGGCCGATCCCGTAGGCCCCCGTGGAGTCGGGCGCCTTGATGATGAGGTCCGGCCCGAGGGCGTCGATGTAGCGGCCGCCGCCGTAGCTGTAGAACCCCGTGCCGATGAACGTGAGGCCCTTGATGAGCTCGAGGCTCATGGCGCCCGACACGCCCCCGCCCTCGGCCGTCGCGTCCGTGTTTATGGTCGAGGAATAGGTGTTGATCTTGTACGAGCTCAGGAGACCCGCCAACTCGAAGTGCCAGGGGAGGTCGTTCACGGCCTTGGTGTCGAAGGCCGCCTTGGCGATGACATCCGGGAATATGTTCGGCTGGGTCGTCGCCGTGCCCTGGTCGACCTCGGTCGCGGTGAAGGCGGACGGCAGGACGACCGCGCTTCCCACATACTGGTCGGGATTCTCGACCGAAAGCCCCATCGTGAACTCATCCGTCGCGTGGTAGACGAGCCGAACCTGCGGCTGGCGCGCCCATGTCAGGCCCGCCTGGTAGTTCGTGTCCATGTCGTTCGAGTAGAACACATCCGAGGGCATGGGCGAGATGCCGCGCCGATTGGGGGTCAGCATGCTCCAGTCCTGGCCGGCAAGGAGCTCCCACGGCCCGTTCTTCAGGTCGACGAAGTAGACGCGCATGCGCAGCGTGTCCGAATTGCTCGTGACGAACAGGTTAGTGGGGGCGTTGCCGAGGAAGTCCGTCTCCACGTATCCCAGGACCTTCGTGTTGTTGACGGTCGAGTCGACCCGCAGGCCGAGGCGCGAGTTCTGCGCGCTGAACTTCGTCTCCGAGAGCTGGCCCGTCGAGCCGTTCGCGTACGGGATGCTGGCGAAGCTGCTGCCGATCGAGCTGCCGGTCGCCTCGTTCCGGTAGACGCCGGTGAAGTCCAGGAACCCGAACGGGGTGAAGTCCGCGATGCCGATCCTGAAGGAAAGCGGCGAGATGGCGCTCCCGTTCGTCGTGACGGCGACTCCGGCGGTGGCCGCTCCGCCGTAGGCGGGGCCGCCGCCCATCGGGGCGTTCGTCACCACGCCCGGCGCCTCGGTGGCCGGGGCCGGGGCGGCCTGCGGGACGGGCGCCGGCTGCGCGGCGAGCTCCTTCTGCAGGCTGGCCACGTCATCGGGCGTCAGGACGCCCTTCTTCACCAGCAGATCGAGGAGCGCCTTGTTGCTGTCCTGCTGGGCGAACGCCGCGCCCGCGGTTAGGAGGGCGCCGGTGAGCAGCGCGAGGAAAATTCGGGTCTTTTTGGGAAGCATGGTGTGGATCAGTGGTGTGTTTGTGTGCGCCGGATTTGTAGCCGGGCCCTGTTACGGTCGCGTGGCTTTCCCGTGACAAATCGGCAAACCTAGCGCTCCTGCCTGCGGGATTCCCCGGGCGCGGCGGCGCTTCCGGGGCGTCCCCGGACTCCCCGTCGGCCGCGGCGGCGGGGCCGGGCGCGAGCCGCATGAAGGGAATTTAATGGTTTATTAGCTGAACCTTAATGAATCTTTGGTACCTTGGCGCATGCGCATCCTGGTCGTCGAAGATGAGCGCAAGGTGGCCGAACTGGTTTCCCGCGGTCTCAAGGCCGCGAGGTTCGCCGTCGACGTCGCCGCGGAGGGCGAAGCCGGCTGGGCGATGGCGAACACCTACCCGTACGACCTCATCCTCCTCGATCTTTCCCTTCCGGGGATCGGCGGCCTCGAGCTCCTGCGGCGGATCCGCCTGCGGGACGCGCGGGTCCCCGTGATGATCCTGACCGCGAAGGACGCGACCGCCAGCAAGGTCGAGAATTTTGAGGCCGGAGCGGACGATTACCTCACCAAACCCTTCGCGTTCGCCGAGCTGCTGGTGCGGGTGAAGTCGCTGCTGCGCCGCGGCCCGGTCAGCCAGGGCGGGACGATCCGGGTGGCCGACCTCGAGATCGACCGGCTGACGCAGCAGGTCCGCCGCGCGGGCCGGCGAATCGAGCTCACCCCGAAGGAATACGGGCTCCTCGAGTACCTGGCGACCCAGCCGGGCCGCGTGTTTTCGCGCACGATGATCGTCGAGCACGTGTGGGACGAGAGCTTCGAGGGCCTGACAAACATCGTGGATGTGTATGTCCGGCACCTGCGCGAGAAGGTGGACGCCCCCCATCCGGTGAAGCTGATCCACACCGTGCGCGGCGTCGGCTATTCCCTGTCGGAGGACTCGGCGTTGTGACGGTACGGTCGATCCGCTTCCGCTTAACGGCCTGGTACGCCGGGCTCCTGACCGCGGTCGTCGTCGCGCTCTGCGCGCTCCTGTTCCTCCACCTCAAGAGTTACCTTGAAAACACGCTGCTGGAGACCCAGTCGCGCCGGGCGACCCAGATCGCGAACACGCTCGTGGCGAAGGAGGAAAGCACGGGTGAGGCCTACGTCAGCAGGGCGGTAGCGGAGCTCTATGACCCCGAGAAAAGCGACCGGTTCATCCGCATCACGGCGGGCGACGGCCGGGTCATCTACGTATCCGGCGTTCCGTTCAGCCACGCCTTCGACCCGGCGGCCGTGCCTGCGGCCCCCGCCTCGCCCCTTGCGGCGTTCACCCGCAAGCAGCCGGTCGCCGGCGGCCCGGCGCTCCTGATCGCCGCAGTCCGCGCGGGAGGCGGCGCAAGCCCCTACCTGGTCGAGGTCGGAACCTCCGCCGCGCCGGTGGAAACCCTCTTCCATCACCTCCTGCTGCTGCTTGCGCTGGGGCTGCCCCTGGTCGCGGTGCTTGCGGCCTCCGGCGGGTATCTCCTCATACACTGGACCCTGCGGCCGGTGGACCGGATCGCCGGCAAGGCGGAGCAGATCACCCAGCACAACCTGAGCGAGCGCCTCCCGGTACCCGGCACGGGCGACGAATTCGACAGCCTGTCGATCGCGCTCAACCGGATGATCACGCGCCTGGACGACGCCTTCCTCAACTCGAAGCGGTTCGTGGCCGACGCCTCCCACGAGCTGCGCACGCCCCTGACCATCCTGCGGGGGGAGCTGGAAAGCATGTTCCATGAGGGAGTGCCCGCCCCGCACCGCGAGCGCGTCGGCGCCCTCCTGGTGGAGGTCGAGAGGCTCTCCATGATCGTCGAGCGGCTCTTTGCGCTTTCGCGTCTGGATGCGGGAGAGGCCCAGTCCGAATGGGTGCGGTTCGACCTGGCCGAGCTTGCGACCACCACCGCGGGCCAGATGACGCTCCTGGCGGAGGACCGCCGGATCGCGGTCTCATGCGAGGCCCCCTCGCCGGTCATGGTCCACGGCGACCGCTCGCGGCTCAAGCAGGTCGTCGTCAACCTCCTCGACAACGCCATCAAGTACACGCAGGAGGGCGGCGCGGTTCGCCTTCGGGTCCTTGCGTCGCAGGACCTGGCTTTCCTCGAGATCATCGACACCGGCGTGGGAATTCCGCCCGAGGACTTGCCCCGGATCTTCAACCGCTTCTTCCGGGTGAACCAGACCCGCTCCCAGCATCCCGAGGGCGCCGGCCTGGGGCTCGCGATAGTCGAGTCGATCTGCAACGCGAACCACTGCGAGATCGAGGTGGAGAGCGTCCTGGGCAAGGGAAGCTGCTTTCGCGTGAAGCTGCCGCTGGCCGCGTGAGCCTTGCGCCGGGGGATCAGCGCAGCGACCCGGTCTGGTAGTCCAGGATCGCCCGCTGGATCAGCGTGTCGAATCGCGCGTTGGCCTCGGCGATCGCCGCCGAGGTCGCGTTCAGCTGCGCATCCGTCAGCTCGATCAGCGAGGAACTTCCCGCCTTGTAGCGCGCCTGGGCAAGGTCGAAGGCCTGCGTCGCATGCTTGAGCAGCTGCTCGGTCGTTTTCAGGCGCTGCACCGCGTTCCTGAGGCCGACCCAGGCGATCCTGACGTCCCGCGCGGCGTTGTCCTCGGCGTCGCGCAGGGACTCGCCGGCCATGCGCGCGCGGATCTGGGCCTCGCGTTCGCGGGCGATATAGGAGCCGCCGGCGAATATCGGGAGGCTGAGCTGGATTCCCGCCGCCGCGTAGTTGTTCGGCAGCCGGACGTCGTGCGACGGGGAATTCCCCGCGACGCCCGTTGCCGAGACGGTGGGGTAGTTGGCGTCCTTCTCGGCGTCCGCGGTGTTCCGGGCGGCCTCCTCGGCATAGTGAAGGCGGAGAAGGTCCGGCCGCTGGCGCAAGGTGAGGTCGATCAGCGGCTCCACCTCCGGAACCTGCTCATCGGCCGTGCCGGGAGCGCGGTCGGTGAGGACGAAGGTCCTGGGCCGCCTGTAGCCGAGCGCCGTCGACAGCGAGGCCATCGCCGACTCGCCCTCGCCCTCGGCATTCTGCACCAGGAGCTCCGCCTGCTCATAGGCCACCTGGGCGAAGCTCAGGTCGAGGTCGGACCGGAGCTTGTTGGCGGCGAGCGCGCGGACTTGATCGGTCAGCAGCTTGCGCGCGCCGAGGGTCTGCTGGGCCACCTCGACGACCGACTGCGCCTGAAGGACCGCGAAGTAGCTTGCCTCCGCGTTGAGGAGGACCTGCTCCCGCGTCGCCGCCTGACCCTCGAGCGCCGCGCGCTCCTGGTTCTTGGCGCTGGAGGTCAGGTTACCCGTCCGGCCGAAATCGGTGATCAGCTGCGTCACTTCGACTCCCTCGGCCACCCGGTCGTCGATCGACGAGTTGCTCAGGGAGCCCGCGAGGATCTCCGTGTTGTGGGACGCCGCGTCGACGCCCGTGACATACCCGTTCGCAACCGGGTAATACCCCGCCTGCGTCTCCTTTACGACCTCCTTGGAGAGGAGGGCCTGCAGCTGGGCTGCGGCATACTGCGGGTGGTTGCGAAGGGCGGTTGCGCGGGCCTCCTCGAGCGACAGGGGCTGCGCCGCCGGCTCGTCGGCGCCGGCCCGGCAGGCGAGGACGGCCGAGGCGAGGAAAAGGGCCAGGGATCGTTTCACGGCCCATGTCCTTCGGTTGCGGGGAGGGGCGTCCCGGCCGCGGGCGCGGTCTCGCGGCCGCGGTAGGCGATGTAGAAGGCGGCCGGCACGATGAAGACCGTGAGGGCCACGGAGACGACCATCCCGCCGATGATCGACCGCGCAAGGGGCGCGTAGGACTCGCTGCCCGCGCCAAGGGCGAGGGCCATCGGGATGAGGCCGATCACCGTGGCGAGCGAGGTCATCAGGATGGGGCGCAGCCGCACCCGGGCCGCGTACTGCACGGCCTCCCTGAGCGGCATGCCGTCGGCGATGAGGCGGTGGGTGAACTCCACGATGAGGATGCTGTTTGAGACCACCACGCCCACCATCATCACGACGCCCATCAGCGACATGATGTTGAGCGTCGTTCCCGTCGCCGTCAGGACGATCAGGACGCCCGTGATTCCCGGCGGGACTGCCAGCAGGATGAGGAGCGGGTCGAGGAACGACTTGAACTGGGCGACCAGCACAAGGTAGACCAGGACGACGGAAAGGATGAGCCCGATCCCGAACGAGCGGAACGAGCTGTTCATCGCCCCGACGATGCCCCGGACCCGGATGATGACGTCCGCGGGATGCTTGAGGCCGGCGACGATCCGGTCGACGCGGCCGGCGACCCGGCTCAGCTCCTCGCCCACCGGGGAGACGTAGACGTCGATGACCCGGCGCAACTGGTAGTGGTCGACCTCCGTCGGCGTCCGGATTTCCTTGATGTCGGCGACCGTCCCGAGCATCGCGGTGTCCTTCTGTCCGGCGGAGCGGATCGGTATGCTGCGCAGGTCCGCCAGCGACTTTACGGTGTTGTCAGGGTACTGCACCGTGAGCATGTAGAGGTTACCGCTCTTCGGGTCGACCCAGTAGCTCGGCGCGATCATCCCGTCCGACGTCAGCGCGGTGATGACGTTGTCGACCACCTCGTGCTCCGTCAGGCCCATCTCGCTCGCATGGTACCGGTTGATGTCGAGCTGCAGCGAGGGCGCATGGACGTCCTGGGGGATGAAGACGTCGCTCACGCCCGGGATGCGGGCGGCCTTCGAGCGGATCTCCTCGGCGGTGTCGAATGCCTCGTCGAGGTCGTTGCTGCTGACCTGCACGTCGATGGGGGCCGGGATGCCCTGGTTGAGGACGGCGTCCACGAGGCCCCCCGACTGGAAGTAGGCGGTGAGCTCCGGCACCTCCTTCCTGAGGGCCGCACGCATCCGGTCCATGTAGGCGTAGCTCCCCACCCTGTGGCCGTCGTTTAGGCTGACCTGGATGAAGGCGGTGTGGGGAGCCGAGTTGCTGGTGTAGATGGACGACAGGTCGGGCGTCGAGCCTATGTTGGAGACGATGATCCGGAGGTCCGAGGGCGAGACGACCCGGCGGACGATGTCCTCGACCTTGGTGACCGCCTTCTCGGTGAGCTCGATCCGCGTGCCCGGCGCGGCCTTCAGGTTGATGACGAACTGGCCCGGGTCGGTCCTCGGGAAGTAGGCCAGCCCGACCGCGGGCGCAAGGCCGAGGCTCAGGATGAAGAGCCCCAGGATGCCGACGACGGTCGCGACGGGCCTGCCTATCGCCACCGCCTGCGCGCGGTCGAACCTCTTGAGAAACCTGTGGAACCTCGCGTTGAACCACCGGTTGAACCGGCCCCAGACCGAGCGCGGGGGAATTTCGCCGCTCGCGTCGGTGGCGTCGTGCGCGACCTCGCCCGCCCGAATGAGCTTGGCGCAGAACAGCGGGACGACAGACATCGCGACGAAGTACGAGGCGAAGAGCGAAAGGACGACGGAAAGCGCGAGTGCCGAGAACAGGAACTTGCTCACTCCCGCGAGGAAGGTGACCGGGAAGAACACGATCGCGGTCGTCAGCGTGGCGGCGAGGACCGCGAGCGCCACCTCCTCGCCCCCCTTTTCCGCGGCGACCTCCGGCGACTCGCCGAGCTCCATGTGCCGGAAAATGTTCTCGAGCACGATCACCGAGTTGTCGATCAGGCGCGAGAACACGAGGGCGAGGCCGCCGAGGATCATCGCGTTCACCGAGCTGCCGCCGAACTGGAGCGCAATGAACGCGGCCAGCACCGACAGGGGGATGGAGAGGAAAACGGCGAGGGTCGCGCGCACGCTGCCGAGGAACACCAGGATCATCAGGCCCGTCAGCACCATCCCGATCAGGCCCTCGTCGACGAGGTTCTCGATCGCGGTCTTCACGAACACGGACTGGTCAAAGACGACCGTCGCCACGAGCGACTTGGGGATGTCGATCAGCCGGCCGACCACCTCCTTTATGCCCTTCACGACGGCGATCGTGTTCGCCTCCGCGCTGGACTTGAGGATGGGCAGGTACACCGAGCGCTGGCCGTCGATCCGCACGATGTTCGTCTGGATGGCGGCGTCGTCCTTCGCCCGGCCGATGTCCGCGACGAGGACCGGCGAGCCCTGGACCATCTTCAGCGGCAGCTGGTTGATCTCGTCGACCGTGCTGAGCTGGCTGTTCGTGTAGAGGTTGTAGTCGAAGGGCCCGATCTTCACGTCGCCCGCCGGCAGGATGAGGTTCGCGTCGTTCACGCCGCGGACGACGTCCATCAGGCTGAGCTGCCGGGCCTCCATCTTTACCGGGTCGAGATAGATCTGGATCTGCCGGAGCTTACCCCCGAAGGGTGGGGGGATAGCGCATCCGGGAACGGCGGCCACCTGGTTGCGGACGTTGTACTGTCCGACGTCGTGGAGCTGGGTCTGGTTGAGCCCCTCGCCCTTGAGCGTGATGAGGCAGACCGGCAGGCTCGAGGCGTCAAACTTGAGCACGACCGGCGGGAGCGTGCCCGGCGGGAGGCGCCGCAGGTTGGCCATCGCCAGGTTCGTGATGCCCGTCACGTCGGAGTCGGCATCCGTGCCCGGCTGGAAGTATATCTTTATCAGGCTGATCCCCGGGAGCGAACGCGACTCGATGTGGTCGATGCCGCTCGCCAGGGTGAAGAACCGCTCGTAGGTGCCCGTGATGTCATTCTCGATCTGCTCCGGCGGCATGCCCGAATAAAAGGTCGCCACGACCACGACCGGGATGTTGATCGGGGGGAACAGGTCGACCGGCATCCGCAGGACGCTGGTGACGCCGACAACTCCCACGATCAGGCAGATGACGATGACCAGGTAGGGATAGCGGATCGAGAAGCGCGACATGGCGGGCGATTGCGGGTTCGGGCCCCCCGTCAGCTCCTGCCTGCGTCGGCCTGGATCTGGCGCCGCAGGGCGGACGGCGAGAAGCCGGCGGACGCGCAGAATTCGCACATCCTCGCCTCCCGCTCCCGGAATCGCCGCGCGACCTCCGGAAGCCTCGCCGCGAGCTCGGCCGGGACGGAGACAATCCCGTGCCGGTCCCCGTGCAGGATCTCGCCCGGCATGATCCGGAGGCCGGCGACCTCGACGGGTCCGCCCGCCGCGACGACGTGGCCGTACGCGTGGGACGGGGAGACATCCCCCGAGAACGCCTGGAGCCCGGTGCCCTCGAACTTCTCGAGTCCGCGCACGGCGCCGTTTGTCACCACGCCGACGCAGCCGAGGGCCTTGAGGATGCAGGCATGGAAACGGCCCACGAGGGCCCCGCGGCCCGGATGGGCGTCGGCGTCCTCGATCACGAGCACCAGGGGACGGCCGTCCGGATGGATGTCAAGGCGCTCCCACCAGTCGGGCTGGTCCAGGTAGAACGCCTCCTTCATCGAGGGCTCGGCCGACCGAACCCTGAGGGTGACGGCCCGCCCGACCATCGCCGGCATCAGGGGGGTGCGGCAGGCGAGGGTCGAGTCGCTGAACCCCTCGTTTCGAAGCCGCACCCCGAAGGACTCGATGGCGTTCGCGACGGTGCAGGTGTCGAATTCGCCGAGCCTGCGCAGAATTTCCAGGGAATTCGTTGTGTTCATCGTGTGCATCAGGGGTGGGGTTCCGGGTCGATGGGGCCGGGCGCGGCCTTGTCGCCCGCGTGCAGTCCGCTCCGGTCGCCGACGACGACAAGTTCGCCCTCGCGCAACCCGGACGTGATCTCCGCCGAGGATGCCGTGCGCAGTCCGACTCCCACCCGGTGTTCCGACAATATGCCGTCCGCCCCGAGGACCATCACGGAGGGATGCTCCTCCCCGGAGAGGGCCTGGAGCGGAACGGCGAGGACGTCCGTCGCGGATTGGAGGGGGAGGACGATCGTCGCGTACATCCCCGCCTTGAGTTCACTGTCCGTGTTGGGTACGTCGACCTCGGCGATCATCGTGCGCGTCGACCGGTCGATGGCCCATTCGTCGCGGACGATCTTCCCCGAAAACGTCCGGTGGATCGCGTCAACGGTGCACTGCACCGTCTTGTCCTTGTGGATGAGCGGCGTCTCGGCCTCGGGCACCGGAAATCGCAGGCGCAGCAGGTCGTCCTCGGCGAGCTCGACCAGGGGCATCGTCCCGGAGGAGGTGCCGGCCTGGATCAGCGAGCCCAGGTCCGCGAACCGTTTCGTGACCACGCCGGCGAAGGGAGCCTCGATCCGGGTGAAGTCCATCAACGCCCGGTACCTTGCCGCGTCGGCCTTGGCCACGGCCACCGTCGCGGCGCTGGCGCTGTCCTTGGCCTGGGCGTCGTCGAGATCCTGCTGGGCGACCAGGTTGGGCTGGCTCCGGTTGACATCGGCGAGCCTCTGGTAGTTGAGGTGCGCGATCGCGTTCTCCGTCTCGGCCCGCTGCTCGCTTGCCGCCGCCGCCGCAAGCTGGTCCTTCAACTCGGGCACCTCGAGCGTGGCGATCAGGTCGCCCGCCTTGACCCGGTCGCCGATGTCGACGCGGATGGCGCTGACATACCCGGAGACCTTGGCGTAGACGAGGATGTCCTGGAACGGGTGGAACTCGCCCTGAAGGCTCATGGCGCTTGCGAGGCGGGTCCGCACGGTTCGCGCGACCGCTACCGTGGGCGCGCTGCTGGGCGGAGGGTTCCTCGAGCACGAGGCCGCCAGGACGCCCAGGGCCGCGGCGACGGCCAGGCGGAGCGGGGCGGGGGCCTTGTGGAGGGATGCGGCGCGTTTCATCACCGCGCATCCTATCAGCCCAAGATTAAGAACCGGCTACGAAGCCATTAAATTCCGTTAATCTTCCCCCATCGCGGGAGAATGCGATCGGTGGTCGTCCGCTTTGGAAAGATATCCGGCGCCCCCTTCCGAACCCGGTCGTCCGGGCTCAAAACCTGTACTGGAGTCCCGCGGAGAACACGCCTTCCTCAAAATCGCGGTACGACGGCTCGTATTTTGCGGGGAGCGTGCCCAGGCCGTTGCGACCCTCGTCGTAGTTGTAGGTCAGGCTTGCGATGAGGTGCGGGGTGATGGCGTACGTGATGCCTCCCAGGGCCTCATAGTCGAAGTCAAGGCGCAGGCTCGGGGCCGAGCCCGTCGAATCATTGCCCAGGGTGTAGTTGTGCTCAAAGAGCTTTGCCCCCAGGTCGATTCCCAGCTGCCTGGACATGTTCCAGTGGTAGACCAGCGAGTAGGTGTACTCCTCGTAGGGAACAAGGCCCGTGCTGGAGACAAAGACATAATCCTTGTAGTTCAACGTCAGCGACTGGCTCGGCGAGAAATTCGCGGTGGCCGCGGCCTCGCCGTAATAGCGGGTGGTGTGCAGGTCGTTGATCGGGGTGTTGGGGTTGAAGTCGCGGAAATCCGGTCCGGCCGCGAGCTTCAAGGTCAGCCAGCTCAGCTTGCCCTCCAAACCGAACAGGAGCCTCTGGTAATGATTGGATGATTCATGCTGGTCGCTGTTGATCGTCTCGGAGTACTGCTGCTGGTACTGATAGCCGTCCCGATAGCCGAGCGTGAAGGCCCAGGTGGGCGACACCTTAAACCCTAGGTCCCCGCCGACGTTCACGTCGTAGCGATCGACATAGTCCTGGTATCCCTTGTAGGGCGCCAGCGACGTGTTGAACAGGTAGGTGTCCATGTTGATGTAGTTCAGCCCGGAGATCGGCCGGAAAAAGAGGTACTTCGTGTCGTATTGGAGGAGGGCCGCATAGCGGTCCTGGTACTGGTTCCGCCGCTCGCGCGCCGGGGCGTGGGCGAGGCTGTTGCGATATTTGTCGTTCTGGTTGGCGTCCGCGTTGGAAAGCTGGTTGAGCGCATAGGTGGGTGCGAGCTTGCTGCCATCGTTATAGAGGAACGCGTCGTCAAAACTGAACGTCAGGTTGCCGGATCGTCCCTTCAGTACGGTATTCAGGCGATGGGCCGTGAAATTCTCGCTTGGAGCCTGATTATAGATTGCCCTGTCGGGCTGGTAGATCAGTGAAAACGTCTGGATTGTCCCGGGATCCGCTGCCAGCCAGGACGAAAGGTCGAGGCCAAGCTTCAGCGAAAGCACGTCCACCGAGGAGGAATCCGCGGGCAAGCCCTTTCCGGAGACTCTCAGAACGTTGTCGTCATAGCTTTCCTTGATCCCAAATGAGAGGTCGGTCAGCCACGCTGGCTTGGCCCACCCCGTGAAGCCGGCCGAGCGGGTGTCGGTCTCGGCGCCGTTGATCGGCGTCGCGCTGGTCTGCGAGGCGCTGAGTGGCGTGCTGCG
This sequence comes from Opitutaceae bacterium, assembly GCA_003140665.1. Lineage (GTDB taxonomy): Bacteria > Verrucomicrobiota > Verrucomicrobiia > Opitutales > Opitutaceae > Palsa-1447. The sequence goes on along the minus strand of PLKS01000051.1, from coordinate 2,308 downwards.
CGTGGGCGTGGTCAGGGCGGGGACGGCGCCTGCGGGCAACGGACTGCTTGGCGGTGGAACGGGCGCGCCTGAATCGTCCGCCCGGCTGACTCCGGTCAACACGAGGACGGCCGCAAAGGCGGCAAATGAGATTAGGGGCAGGATAGGTGACGCGGTTCGCATAAAAAAAACGGGTTCGGATTGCAATGGACCGGGGAGGATTTATTTAGTTTAATGTACATTCAAATGGTAGGAATTGAATGCAAGCGGATTCGATGGCATCCGCATGTCATATTTGTCAGCCCATTCGTAGGGATAACCGACTGCGCCCCTCGGTTGGAAGAGCCCAAGAATACCATAAGATAAACGAACGTAACAGCTTGCCTTACTGATAAAACGAAGGGCTTGCTTCGATATTGATATGATATCATTTCAATATCCGTCAAAATCCTACCTCTTATGAACTCCGCTTCCTCCGCCCCCGCAACCATCCATCGCGAGCAACCCGGTTCCGCCGCAAGCGGCTGGTTTCTCCTCGTTGTCGTCCTCGTGCTCATCGCGCTTGGACTTTTCGCAATCATCGCCGGCGTGCGCACCGCGTCGATCGCGCGGGGCGTCGGAGGGGTCCTGATCGGCATCACCGCATTGGTGACGACGGGCGGCTTCTTCACCCTCCAGCCCAATGAATCCGCGGTCTTCACCCTCTTTGGCGCCTACCGCGGCACCACCCGCCAGAACGGTTTCCTATGGGCCAATCCATTCTACCGGAAGCAGAAGATTTCACTGCGCGTGCGCAACCTGAACGGGGAAAAGCTCAAGGTGAATGACAAGCGGGGCAATCCGGTCGAGATTGCGGTCGTCATCGTCTGGCGCGTCCAGGACACCGCCCAGGCGGTCTTCGACGTGGACAGCTACGACAGCTACATTCGCATCCAGAGCGAATCCTGCGTCAGGCACATCGCAAGCAGCTACCTGTACGACGACGGCGATCCCAACGAGGTCACGCTTCGCGGCGGGGGCATCGAGGTCGCGGCGGCGCTTGCCAGGGAACTCCAGGAGCGCCTCGCCCGGGCCGGCATAGGGATCGAGGAGGCGCGCCTGACCCATCTGGCCTACGCCCCTGAAATCGCCCAGACGATGCTTCGCCGCCAGCAGGCCGAGGCGGTCATCGCGGCGCGCCAGAAGATCGTCTTCGGGGCCGTGGGGATGGTCGAAATGGCCCTCCGGGAGCTCTCGGACAAGGGCGTCGTCAAGCTGGACGAGGAGCGCAAGGCCGCGATGGTCTCCAACCTCCTGGTCGTGCTCTGCAGCGAATCGCAGGCTCAGCCGGTGCTGAACGCGGGCACCCTCTACACCTGAGCCGGCCGCGGAAAGCGCAGGCGCCATGGCAACCGTAAACCAGGAGTTCCAGTCCGCGCCGATGGGCCGGCGGATCGTCATCCGGATGGTCGTGGTGCTCGTCGTCACGCTCGTGGGCGCTTCGGTCAGCATGGCGGTCGCCTTCAATGCGCGCCCGTCCCGGGCGACGTTCGAAACGAAGATGGTCGCGACCGTCGCCCCCCTTTGCGGCCTCTTCATCGTCATCCCGGTCGCTCTCTTCCAGCGATCAAGGATTGCGCGGTTTCGCATCGATGAGAACTGCCTCGTCCTCGGCAGGAAGCGCTATCCGCTCGGGGGCCTGGTCGCCGTCGCTCCCGATCCCAACATCCTGCGCTGGGCCTTCAGGAAGCGCGGCAACGGGGGGCTGGGCGCAATCCAGGGGCGCTACTGGAGCAAGCGCGTCGGCACGTTCGAAGCCTTCATGACGGATCCGGAGAAGGCGGTGGTCCTTCGCTGGCCGGACCGCGTCGTCGCCGTTTCACCCTCGGATCCCGAGTTCTTCATCTACAGCGTGCGATCCGCAACGGGCCCGAAATGATCCCCCGCGAACGCAGACCCTGAGGATGGCCGACGAACGCAAGGCATTCCTGCTGCGGGCCGACCCCTCCCTCTGGAAGGAGATCGAGGGCTGGGCGTCCGACGAGTTGCGCAGCGTGAACGGCCAGATCGAGTTCATCCTCAGGGAGGCCGTGCGGCGCCGGAAGGGGCCCGGCCGCGCGGCCGCGGACCCCGGATCGGGTGGGCCGGAGGGCCGCGGCGAGCCCCCGGCGGCTCCCTGAGCCCGCGGCATCGACAAAGTTCATTGCGTCGGGGCCGACTTGGGGGAATTTTTCGGGTAGCGCATGAGCGTGCACCCTTTCCGTCGTCCCAGATGACTTCGTCCGAAGCCCAGAAGCGAATCGCCGCCCTTCGATCGGAGGTCGCCCATCACGACGAGCGCTACTACCGC
>PLKS01000137.1:12413-16391 GCA_003140665.1 Opitutaceae bacterium | reverse complement strand
TGCGGCAGCGGCAAGAAGTACAAGCACTGCCACGGCGCCTGAGGCACCCTCCGTGAGCCCGGATCCGTACGACCCCGTCCCGAGCTTCTGGGACCGGCACCACGAATGGATCGCGCCGGTGGTCGTTGCGCTCCTGTCGGCCTTCCTCCTGGTCGTCGCGTTTCCGCCGTTCAAGGCGCCCGAGGCCGCGTATGCCTGCCTAGCCCCAGGCGTCTTCTGGGCCTACCTGCGCCCCCGCCTCCGGGTCTACGCCTGGACGATGTTCGCGGCCCAGGCCGTGGCATGGACGATCAACCTGAGCTGGCTGCACCCGGTGACGTGGGTCGGCCTGCTCGTGCTCGGCCCGCTCGTCGGCGCGTGGACCGGCTCCTGGTACCTCGCCGCGTGGTGGACCATGCCGAGGATGCTGGGAAGGCCCACCCCCGTCCGGCTTTTCGCGATGCTGGGCCTGGCGGGGACCTGGGCGGTCATCGAATGGACCCGGACCTGGGTCTTCGGGGGATTCCCGTGGATGCCGCTCGCCGCGACCCAGTGGCAGATGAGGAGCGTGCTGCAGGTGGCCGCCTACACGGGCGCGGGCGGCGTGTCGTTCGTGGTCGTGGCGATGAACATCGGGCTCGCCGCCTTCGCGCACCGGCTTTTCCGGGAGGGCGAGGCCGGTCTGCGTCGGCGCAGCCAGGAGTTCCTGCTGGCCCTGTTCCTCCTCCTCGTGTGCTTCGCCGTCCTCGTCCAGGATTCCGTCAACCGGTCCCAGTTCACCGTGCCCTTCGCCCGGGTGGCGTTCGTCCAGCCGGACATCCCGGCGACCGTCAAGTGGGACCCCGCGAAGGCGCCCGAGATCATGCGGACGCTCTGGTCGACGACCCTTGCCGCCGCGGCCTCGAATCCCGACCTGATCCTTTGGCCCGAATCGACGACCCCGTTTCCGCTGAACGACGACCCCTCGATGAAGGCGTTCATCGAACAGCTCTCGGCCCGGGCAAAGGCGCCCATGCTCATCGGGGCGGAAGCCGTGGACCGGTCTGATCCGAGGCGCGTGGCCGCCTACAACGCCGCGTTCGTCGTCGATCCCCAGGTCGGCGTGCAGACGGCGTACTACGCGAAGCGCAGGCTGGTCCAGTTCGGCGAATACATCCCTCTGCGGCCCCTCTTCGGCTGGGTCGGGAAATTCGCGCCGCTGGGCGACGACTTCTCCGCGGGGACCAACCCGTCGCCCCTCGTCGTCCCGCTGAGGAAGGGCGCCGCGGCCTTGGGGGTGCTCATCTGCTACGAGGACCTTTTCCCCGAGCTCGCCCGGGACGAGGTGCGCCTGGGCGCGGACGCGCTCGTCGTCGTGACCAACGACGCCTGGTACGGCGAGGGCGCGGCCGCCTACCAGCACGCAGCCCATTCCGTCCTCATCGCCGTCGAGAACCGCCGGCCGGTGCTCCGGTGCGGCAATGCCGGCTGGAGCGGATGGATCGACGAATTCGGCAGCGTCCGGAAGGTTCTGACCGACGACAGCGGAAGCGTGTACTTCCGCGGCGCGTCGACCGTGGACGTGACGCGCGACCTGCGGTGGGTGGGGCGCGACAGCTTCTACGTCGAGCACGGGGACTGGTTCGTGCTTGTCTGCGCGTGCGTCGCCTTCCTGGCCACCGCGCTTCTGGGTACCCTCGGCGCCCCGCCCGCTTCGACGGGGGAATTGAAGAAATGAGCCGCATCGCCATCGTCGGGGACTATTCGGACCGGGTGACCGCCCACCGCGCGATTCCCAGGGCGCTCGAGCTCGCGCGCGAGCAGGCGGGCGCCGACGTCGACTGGGAGTGGGTGGGGACCCGGAAAATCGGCGACGCCGCGCGCGACCTTGCGGGATATTCCGCGTTATGGCTCGTCCCGGGGAGCCCCTACGAGAACACGGCCGGCGCGATCGACGCCGTCCGCTGGGCGCGCGAGGGCGGCCGGCCCTTTCTCGGAACGTGCGCGGGCCTGCAGCACGCGCTCATCGAGATCGCGCGAAACGTCGCCGGCATCGGGAATGCGGACCATGCCGAGACCAACCCGGATGGAAAGGAGCTCGTCGTGACGGCGCTCGCCTGCTCGCTTGTCGAAAAGACGGAGGTGATCCGGTTTTCCGAGGGAAGCCTCCTGCGCTCGGCCTATGGCAGGGAGAGCGCTACCGAGGGATACCGCTGCAATTACGGGATGAACCCCGCGTACCGTTCCGCGCTCGAGGCGGCCGGCCTCAGGTTCACGGCCTGGAGCGGCGCCTCCGATATCCGCGGCGCCGAGCTTCCCACGCATCCCTTTTTCGCCGGGGTGCTCTTCCAGCCCGAGCGCGCCGCGCTCAGGGGCGACGTGCCGCCCCTTGTCCTCGCGTTCCTGGAGGCCATGGGGTCGGCGGCCTAGGCCTCGACGACGGACACCGCCGGGGCCGAGAAGACGACGATCGCCACCCCGGCCACGACGATCGCGCTTGCCGCGTAGAATATCGCCGGGGGCACCTCGCCGAACAGGAGGTAGCCCATGACCCCGGCGAAGAGGAACTGGCTCGAGTTGCAGAGGCTGACGATCTGCCCCCGGATCCGGCGCATCGCCGAGTTGAGGAGGGAGTGGCCGCAGACGGTGGGGATCGCGGCGAGCCCGGCCATGATGGCCCATTCGCGCCCGGATCCGGCGTCAAAGGTGCGGATCCAGGGAAGCGACACGAGGAGGCACACGAGGGATGCCTGCCCGTAGACCGGGATCACGTAGAGCCAGACCGAGGGGAAGTCGCGGTTCCGCCGGCCGAGGGCAAGGTAGAAGGCGAACAGGAGCATCGAGGCGAAGCACACGGCATCGCCCGCAAGGCTGCCCCCGGCGCTGAGCGCGTCCTTGGCCGACAATACCAGCAGCCCGAGGATCGCGAGCACCGTTCCCGCAATCTCCGCCCGGTTGATCCGCTCGCTCGCGATCCAGAGAAGGAAGAAGGGAAGGGCGATCGGGACGAGGTTCACGATGAGGCTCGACTGGGCGACGGCCGTCATGCGGGCCCCGAGCGTCCACGAGATCATGTGGACCGAGAGGACCAGCGCGGGAAGCCTGGTGCGGCGCAGGTGATCCCGGGTGAATGCGGCGCCGTGCCGGCGCATCTCGAGGCGCAGGATGGGCGCCAGCAGGACGGCGGCGATCAGAAGCCGCAGGGCCGTGAGGACGAACGGGTTGGTCGTGCTCATCCGGATGAGGACCGCCGAGGTCGAGCACGCGAACACGCCCAGGAAAAGCAGCAGGTACCTCGCGAGCATGGGCCGAGACCATGCCAGACCGGGGCGCGGGATGGCAACCGAACGTTGTCCCGGCAGGGCGCAATGCCGCTTGAGAAGCGGGCGCGGTGGGGATTCCATGTGGGTCACCCCTCCCCATGAAAAGACTCCTCTGCATCCTCCTGTGCTCGGCCGCCGCCTCCATGGCCGCCGGCAACTACCGGAATTTCGGCGTGGCCGTCTATATCCCGGTCAAGATCGTCAACAGCTTCGCCGACCCGGGTGTCCTGCAGTCCCAATGGGAGGCCATCAGCAGCCAGGTCAAGGTGGACAAGGTCTACATCGAGGTCCAGCGCGACCGGGTCCTGGCCGATGACAAGCTCCTCGAGGACGTGAAGAAGTTCTTCACCGACCGGGGTGTCCAGGTTGCGGGCGGCAGCGCGTTCTCCGACAACGTGTCGGACCAGTACACGTCGTTCTGCTACACCGACCCGGCCGACCGCGACTTCGTGAGGAAGACCTGCGAGCTGGCCGCGCGCCATTTCGACGAGTTCATCCTGGACGACTTCTTCTTCGTCACCACGAAGCGCGACTCGGACATCGCGGCCAAGGGGGACCGGTCGTGGACCGATTTCAGGCTGGACCTCATGGACGAGGCGGGCGCGACCCTCGTCGTGAAGGCGGCCAAGGCCGTCAACCCGAGGATCAAGGTCGTCATCAAGTTCCCGAACTGGTACGAGCACTTCCAGGGCCTCGG
>PLKS01000137.1:0-12387 GCA_003140665.1 Opitutaceae bacterium | reverse complement strand
CGGAAACGGCGGCGGGTGGGTGGACACCTATGGCGCGCGCTATGTCGACCGCTACTCCGAGCAGCTCTGGGACACCATGTTCGCGAGGGCCCGCGAGATGACGCTCTTCAACTGGAACCTCCTCCTTGCGGCGGCCCAGCCGGGCGACAGGAAGGAATGGGAGCAACTTCAGACGAGCCTGAACTACGAAGCGGTCGCGAGGGACTACCATCCCGGCGGCGCGGCGTCGTCGCCCACGCCCTCATGGGCCACCGTCGCCGGGGTTTCCCTCAGGCAGGTTGACGCGGTCCTCGGAAAGCTCGGAAACCCGATCGGGATAGCGAGCTACAAGCCCTATCAGTCGACCGGGGAGGACTTCCTGCACAACTACATCGGGATGATCGGCATCCCGATGGACCTGCACCCGGAATTTCCGGTGGATGCGAGGCTCGTCCTCCTGACCGAGTCCGCGAAATTCGATCCCGGGATCGTGGCCAAGATCAAGAGGCAGCTCGAGGACGGCAAGTCCGTGGTCATCACATCGGGCCTCCTGCGGGCGCTCAAGGGCAAGGGGATCGAGGGCGTCTGCGAGACCGAGGTGACCGACAACAAGGTGCTCGCGACCGACTTCTCGACGGGAATGGGCGCGGGCGACCGCACGGACCTCGGGGCGGCCGAGCGGAAGCCGCCGATCCTATTCCCCGAGGTTCGCTTTCTGACGAACGACGCGTGGGGGCTGGTGAGCGCTCTTGAGAATGGCAACGGATACCCGATCATGCTGATGGACCGGTACGCCAGGGGGTCCTTCTACGTGTGGGCGATTCCGGACAACTTCCGCAACCTGTACGCGCTGCCGCCCGACGTCACCAGCGCGATCAAGGACGTCGTGATGAGGGACTTCTTCGTCCGGGTCGACGGCCCAAGCCAGGTTTCGCTCTTCGCCTACGACAACGGCACGTTCGTCGCCGAGTCGTTCCTGCCGGGCCAGACCGTCGTGAAGGTCACGGTGGACGGCGAATACTCGAAGCTCCGCAACCTTGAGACGGGCGGCGTCATAGCGTCCTACGTCCCGGAGGCTCCCAAGGCGCCCCGCCGCCACCGCGCGGGCCAGGACGCGTCAAAGAAATCTCATTTCCTTGTTCCGCTCATGCCGCACAGCTACGCGGCATTCGCCATCGAGAAATAGGGCGTCCGCCCTACCAGTCCGGCAGGTAGACCGGCTCGCAGAGCCCGTACGGGTTGAAGAATCCCTTCCCGCGGTACTCGCTGAATCCGACCCCGATCGTGAATTTGCCGGAGGGATCGGTGACGAACAGGTCCATCGATGTCCCGTAGAAGCTCGACCCGTGGCTGCCGCCTCCGACCGTGAGGGACAGATCGCCATGCACCTCGACGGAGAGCGGCGCCGAGACCAGGCTGGCGGGCGGAGGCGGGGCGGCGGGGCGCGCGTAGGTGAAGGCCTGCGAGGGCGGCGGCCCCATGGCGATCGCGCGGGCCGCCAGCCGATCAAGGGTTGAGCGCTCCTTGTCGGAAAGCAGGCCGATTCCCGCAGCCGCGCGCTCCTGCGCGGAATGCCGCGCAAGGAAGGCGGACGAGAAGCCCGTGACACCGCCCTGTCGCGCGAGCGTCACATCGCGCCCCACCAGCCCATCGAGGGCCGCCAGCTGCGCGGCCGTGAGCCTTGTGATTCCGCATGCGGCCTTTTCCTCCGCCGAAAGCCCGTCGCCGAACCCGGCCTCTGCCGCCCTGGCCATGGTCGCCAGGAGCATCGCCGCGCACGCGATCCCGGCGCGGAGCAGTCTGAAATCGAAAGGCGGGAAATCCATCCAATGGCTAAGACGCGCGCCGCCCGCCAATGTTCCGGGACGGCTCATGAGGTTTCGTAGTCCAGGTAGGGTCCGAGCCACCTCTCGGCCTCGGCCACCGTCCATCCCTTGCGCCCGGCGTAGTCCTCGACCTGGTCCCGGCCGAGCTTGCCGACGCCGAAGTATTTGGATTCAGGATGGTTTAGATACCAGCCGCTCACGCTGCTTGCGGGCGACATCGCGCAACTCTCCGTCAGGCTCATCCCGGTCGCCGCCTCCGCCCCGAGGAGCCTGAAGAGGATCGGCTTCTCCGTATGGTCCGGGCAGGCGGGGTAGCCAGGCGCGGGCCTGATGCCGCGGTACCGTTCCCGGATCAGGTCCGCGTAGCCCAGGTTCTCGGTGCGTCCGAACCCGCAGGCCTCGCGCGCCTTCCTGTGGAACATCTCCGCCATCGCCTCGGCAAGCCGGTCGCCGAGCGCCTGGCTCATGATCGCGTTGTAGTCGTCGGACGCGGCCCTGAACTGCGCCGCGAAGGCCTCGACGCCATGCCCCGACGTGACGGCAAAGCCGCCGATGTAGTCGATCCGGCCGCTATCCAGCGGCGCGATATAGTCGGCGAGGCTGTCGTTGAACTGGCCTGCGGGCTTTTCCTGCTGCTGGCGAAGCATGTGGAACCGTGTCGCCACGCTCCCGCGGGCCTCGTCGGCATAGACCTCGATGTCGTCGCCGACCGCGTTGCACGGCCAGAATCCGATGACCGCGTTGGCCGTGAAGCGCTTCTCGTCCACGATCCTCGCGAGAAGGTTCCTCGCGTCGTCATAAAGCTTCGTGGCCTCGGCCCCGACGATCCCGTCCTTCAGGATGTCGGGAAACCGCCCGTGAAGCTCCCACGCGCTGAAGAACGGCCCCCAGTCGATGTAGGGGGCGATTTCCGAGAGAGCGACGGCGGGAAAGGCCCGTGTCCCCAGGAAGTCGGGCCGCGGGATGTCGACGGCGCCCCAGTCGGACCTCTGCCGGCGCTCCCTCGCGGCCGCCAGCGGGAGCAGCGGCTTTCGGGCGCGCCGCGCCGCGAATTCCTCCCTCTGCCTCTCCTGCCTCGCCCTCACGTCGGACATGAACCCGGGCTTGTTCTCCGGCGATAGCAGGGAGCTTACGACATTGACGACCCGGGAGGCGTCGAGGACGTGCACGACCCCCGGCGCGTACTCCGGCGCGATCTTGACGGCGGTGTGCGCGGCGCTCGTGGTGGCCCCCCCGATGAGGAGGGGGACCGTGCAGCCGGTGCGCCTCATCTCCTTCGCCGCGTGCACCATCTCGTCCAGCGACGGCGTGATCAGGCCGGAAAGCCCGATCACGTCGGCCTTGTTCTCGAGGGCGGCGGCGAGGATCTTCTCGCACGGCACCATGACGCCGAGGTCAATGACCTCGTAGTTGTTGCAGGNNTCTTGCCGATGTCGTGCACGTCCCCCTTCACGGTCGCGAGCACGATCTTGCCCTGCGTCTTCACGGTTTGCCCGGCGGCGGCCATCTCGGCCTTCTCGGCCTCCATGAACGGTGTCAGGTACGCTACGGCCTTCTTCATCACGCGCGCCGACTTGACCACCTGGGGAAGGAACATCTTGCCGGCGCCGAAAAGGTCGCCGACGACGCGCATGCCGTCCATGAGCGGGCCCTCGATGATCGAGAGCGGGCGGGGATACCTGGCGGTGTCGGTGCGGGCCTCCTCGGTGTCCGCCTCGACGAAGGCGTCAATTCCCTTGACGAGCGCATGGGAGAGGCGCTCCTCGACCGGGGCGTCGCGCCAGGCCAGGTCCTCCTTGCTCTCGATCCTGGAGGCGCCCCCGTGGGAGGCCTTCAGGCCGTCCGCGTACGTGACGAGGCGCTCGGTGGCGTCGGGGCGGCGGTTGAGGATGACGTCCTCGACGCGCCCGAGGAGGTCCGCCGGGATCTCCGCGTAGACGCCGAGCATGCCCGCGTTGACGATCGCCATGTCGAGGCCGGCCGCGATCGCATGGTAGAGGAACACCGCGTGCATGGCCTCGCGCACGGGATTGTTGCCGCGGAACGAGAAGGAGACGTTGGAGACGCCCCCGGAGACCTTCGCATGGGGCAGCGTGTCCTTGATGATCCTGGTGGCCTCGAAGAAATCGACGGCATAGTTGTTGTGCTCCTCGATCCCCGTGGCGACGGTCAGGATGTTCGGGTCGAAGATGATGTCCTCGGGCGGGAAGCCGATGGCCTCGGTGAGAAGACGGTAGGCGCGCGTGCAGATGCGGACCTTCTCGTCCCGCGTCGACGCCTGGCCCTTCTCGTCGAACGCCATGACGACGGCGGCGGCCCCGTAGCGCAGTACGAGCCGCGCGCGGCGCAGGAATTCATCCTCGCCGTCCTTGAGCGAGATCGAGTTGACGATGCCCTTTCCCTGAAGGCACTTGAGCCCGGCCTCCAGGACGCTCCACTTGGAGGAGTCGAGCATCACCGGCACCCGGCATATCTCCGGCTCCGCGGCGATCAGGTTGAGGAACTTGACCATCGTCGGCTCTCCCTCGATGAGGGCCTCGTCGACGTTGATGTCGATGGCGTTGGCCCCGTTCTCGACCTGCTGGCGCGCGATGGCGAGGCACGCGTCCCACTCGCCGGCCTTCAGCGCCTTTGCGAACTTGGGCGAGCCCGTGATGTTCGTGCGCTCGCCGATGACGATGAACCGCGATGCGGAGGGCCGGGTTGGGTTCGACATCGGTTGTCCGCCCGGCTCAGGTGATGACCAGCGTCTCGAGTCCGCTCAGGTGCATCGCGGGGGGCTGCCGGGGAAGGCCGCGCGGCGGGAAGGGGCGAACGGCCCCGGCGATCGCCGCGATGTGGGCGGGCGTCGACCCGCAGCACCCGCCGGCCATGTTGAGCCAGCCGTTGGCCGCGAATTCGCCGAGGACGGCCGCCATGTCGGCCGGCGTCTCGTCATATCCCCCGAACGCATTGGGCAGGCCGGCGTTGGGATAGCACGAGGTGAAGCACGGGGCGATGGATGAGAGTTCCTCGACATACGGCCTCATCTGCCGGCCGCCGAGGGCGCAGTTGATCCCGACNNAGCGTCCGGCCCGAGGCGTCGGTGACCGTCACCGAGACCATCACGGGGAGCCGCACGCCCGTCTCGTCGAACAGCGTCTCGATCGCAAAGAGCGCGGCCTTGGCATTCAGCGTGTCGAAGATGGTCTCCACCAGGAGGGCGTCGACGCCGCCGGCCGCGAGCGCCCGTGCCTGCTCAAGGTATGCCCCGACGACCTGGTCCCAGGTCACCGCCCGGTAATCCGGACGGTTCACGTCGGGGGACATCGAGAGCGTCCGGTTGAGCGGCCCAAGAGCCCCCGCGACGAAACGCGGCCTGCCCGGGTCCGCAGCCTGGGCTTTCGCGGCGGCGCGCCGGGCGGCCGCAGCCGCGGCCGCGTTGAGTTCCGCGGCGAGCGACTCCGTGCCATAGTCCGCCTGCGAGATCGCCGTCGAGTTGAACGTGTTTGTCTCGACGATGTCCGCCCCGGCCGCGAAATACTGCGAATGGATTCCCTCGATCACATCGGGCTGGGTCAGGGAAAGCAGGTCGTTGTTGCCCTTCAGGTCCCGCGGGTGCCGCGCGAACCGCGCGCCCCGGAAATCGGGCTCCTCCAGGTTGTGCGCCTGGATCATCGTGCCCATTGCGCCGTCGAGGATCGCGATGCGGGACTCGAAGAGGCGCCGGAGGGCTGCGAAGGAGCTGGATTCGCGGGGGGAGGGCATGGGGACGGAAAAGGGATGATGAGCCTCGGCGGCCAAACAAAGCCAACGCGTTCGCGAGCGGGTTGGCAAGCATCATATCAATAAATACGTATTTATTGATATGATTGTGTTTGCGCTCCTTTGCCCCTTCTTGGACACAGGCATCGCCTGGTGTTCTTTGTCCACCTTCCGGGATTTGAGGGAAGGCCGTCAGAATCGGCCACAGTTGCGCTGCGGTATCGCATCACAGACCCACCACCGCGCCGCCAGGCGGCGCGGGCAAAGCCAATCGGGGCTCTCACCCCGGTGAAGGCGAGGGGCGAGGAAAAGTCCGCTGGGCCGCGTCGCGGCCGTGCGGAAGACACATGCGGAGTCCGAACACCTTGCCCGGGATTCACCTTCGTTCGGCGAGATTGCGCGCGCCGCGCGAAAACTTCATCGCAAAAGTGAAGCCTCACCTCCGTATGACCCACACATCCCAGGCGGCCCGCATCGCGGTCCGATGCCTTGCCGCTTTGGCCGCGGCCGCATCGGCCGCGCGTGCCTATTCACAGGCGGTGGCCGACTCGCAGCTCGATCCCTTGCTCGTGGTCGCAACCCGCACTCCTGCCGACGTACGGACCATCGGGAGCGCGGTGGACCAGATCTCCGCGGCAGACCTCGCCCGCGAGCAGATCACGACGCCCGCGGCCGCCCTTGGCGCCGTCCCCGGCGCCCCCGCGTTCGCGAACGGCGCCATGGGTTCCGACATCTCCTTGTTCATGCGCGGGTCGGATTCCGACCAGACGCTCTTTCTAGTCGACGGCATCCGCCTCAACGACGCCAACACCGACTACGCCGTTTTCCTGGGGGGGGCGCGCCTGGGAGCAACCGACTCGATCGAGATCGCGCGGGGCCCGCAGAGCACCCTGTATGGAAGCGAGGCAGTGGGCGGCGTCGTCTCGATCGAGGTCCAGCGGGGCTCGGGGGATCCTTCGGCGGATGTCGCCGTGGAGGCGGGAAGCTTCGACACGGTCGTCGGCACGGCGGACACCCAGGGGGCGCGTGGCCCGTGGGCTTGGTCCTTCTCCGCCTCGGGTTCGCACACGGCCAACGATCGGCCGAACAACGCGTTCGACAGCGGCGACGTCGTGGTGCGCCTTGACCGCGACCTCTCGGCCGCCGTGTCCGTAGGCGCGACGCTCCGGGGATTTGACGGCAGGTTCGGGGATCCGGGGGACATCTACACGAACGATCCCTACGCCTACGAGACGGAGAGCAACTGGCTTGGCACGGTCTTCGCCGACCTCAAGCCGTCCCCCGAATGGAGCGCGCATGTCATCCTCGGTGGCCAGGATCGGCGCTACGTCTCCTTCGACGAGTCGCCCGGGGTCTTCGAGGAAACGACGATCGTCCGGAATCGCAGGGGCGTCCTCGACGCCCAGGCCACCTACGGCGGCCTCGAGGGCCAGCGGATCACCGCCGGCATCACCGCGGAGGCCGAGACGACCTGGGACGACGGCTTTGGCGACATCGACCAGCGCCAGACATTCATCGCGGCATTCGCCGAGGACGAGTGGCATCCCATCCCGTCGGTCTACCTCACCGGCGGGATGCGCTATGACGACTTTGACACGTTTGGCTCGTCGGTCACGGGGCGGGCGACCGGGGCGTGGCTCTCCGCGGACCGGTCGATCAAGCTGCGAGCAAGCTACGGAACGGGATTCAATGCGCCCAGCTTCCTTGACCTCTACGGCGTCGCGACGGGATATGTCGGCAATCCGGACCTGAAGCCCGAAAAATCACGCGGCGGCGACGCCGGGATCGACTGGTACCTCCCCAGGCATGCCGGCACGCTCAGCGCGACATGGTTTCGCAACGACTTCAGCGACCTGATCGAGTACAACTTCAACGTCTATCCCGGCACCACCGTGAACGTGGACCGGGCCCGTACGGAGGGCGTCGAGCTCGAGGCAAAGCTCAGGCTGTTGGCCGGCTTCGAGCTTCACGCCGACTACACCTATCTCGAGGCCGACGACCTTACGGACGGAACGGAGCTCCTTCGGCGCCCGCGCAACAGCGGCGGCGCGGACCTCTGGAGGGATTTCGGCGGAGGCTGGAGCGCCGGGGCGGGCGTCCAGGTCGTCGGCGTCCGGGAGGACGTGGACGCCCAGACATTCCTCGATGTGACCGATCCGGGCTACCCGGTCGCGAGGATATACGCCGCATGGCGTGCGAGCCGACGGCTGACCCTCAAGGCGCGCGTCGAGAACCTGCTCGACCGGAAATACCAGCCGGTGAACGGATATCCGGCGCTCGGATTCGGCGCGTTTGGCGAGGTGGAGTGGAGGCTCTGAGGCCCCCCGGCGAAGGCGGTCCGCCTTCAGTGCCTCCGATGAAAGACGAGGAACGTCTGGTCCCAGACAAGGAGCGAGCGGCCGGGCAAGTCCCCCAGCTCCGCCACCTGTGCGGACCGGTCGTAGGTTCTCGCAAGCACGTACGCGCTCGTGTCCTGTCCCCTCAGCAGGCCGGGGTCAGCCGAGGCGAGCCCCCTGGCTTCGCCCGCGCGCAGGACCAGCCAGACCGGCTTCAACTCGCGGATCAGGGCGCCATAGTCGTCGGTGCCGAGCTTCTTCCGCGCGGCGATCATCTCCCGCGAGGATAGGCCCGGATAGTCGTACATCTTCAGGTTTGAGTAGAAGCCGATGTAGCCCAGGCACTCGAGAAAGACGGTGTCCCCCGGCGCCGAATGATCGTGCAGCCAGACCCCCAGCGGGCGGCGGTTTCCATCCTCGATGAGGAGCTGCTGCTCGCGCATCGTCTCCGCCATCAGGCCGGCGGTCCTCAATTGGAAGAGCAACAAGGCCAGGACAACCCAGGGAAGCGCCTTTCGAAGCGAACCTGCCGTCGGCAGCCGCGCGGCTCCCGCATCCGAGGCGACCCGGCCGGTCAGGTCGCCGATCATGAAGCCCCATGCGATCATCGCCACCAGCGCATAAGGAGGCAGGTACCATGGATACCGGGGAGCGCAGACCTCGTAGATCGAGTCCAGGAACAGCCACAATGAAAACGTGCGCGCCAAGCGGCCTCCCCACGGATTCAGCCAGTATGCCCAGGGAAGCAACGACAGCAGCAGCCACAGGCAATGCGAGGGGAGACCCCAGTCGGATATCGGTCCCAGCTCGATGAACGTCGGCGCAAAGAGGAACCGGTTGAAGTCGCCGTTGACGATCATCCTCAGGGGCGCCTCGCCGATCGAACGGGCGATGTCGGCGAAGCCGTGGGGCGAATTCAGGCCCTTCGCCAGGATCGTGTTGGGAATCGGCGACCCGTAGTACCAGGCCGTCCAAAGAATCCAGGGAGCATAGAGCACGGCTGCCACCATCCCGGCGCGAACCGCCCGCAGGGCGAGCTCGCCCCGCGTGATCCCCTCCCGTCCCAGCACGAGCAGGGCGCCATAAAAGGCGGCGATCTGGATGCAGGCGTCCGGCCTGGCATACATCATTCCCGCCCAGGCCACGCCCAGCCACGGGGTGCTTCCGCCCGTGAAGACGAGAAAGGCCTGCCAGGCCATGAAGAAGAGGAGATAGGGCGTCTCCATCCCGTTGGCCGTGAAATCGAGCGTCTTGGCATCGAATGCAAACAGCCCGATGCAGGCGAGGGTGGCGACTGCCGGCCACCCTGCGCGCCGCGAAATCCGCCAAAGGAACACGCCGCATCCGCCCAGCGCGCAGGCGCCCGGGATCCGGAAGATCCAAAGCACGAGCGAGTCGCTCCGGCATCCCGTTAGCCACGCGATGGCGGCCGGGACCAGCGCCTGGATCGGCGACGTGAAGGTCTGGATGCGTTCGCCGACCGTGAAGACGAGGCCGTTTCCCATGGCGAGGTTCTTGCTTGCCCGGTAGGTGATAAAGAAGTCCTCCCAGGCGTGCTGCGTATAGAGCGCCCAGCCCAGGGATATGAGAGTGATGCCGGCGAAAATTCCCCTGCCGACCCAAGGGTCCGTCCTGGGACCTGACTTCATCCAGCCGAGTTCAGGCAGGGGTACCCGAGTTGCAAACCCATTGTGGACGGACCCCCGTCGGGAGCGAGGGCGTCCCGGGGCGGCATCGAATCCGCGCGTTTCGGCCGGATTCGCACCGGCGGCCGTGTTTGACTGCGGAACAATGCGCCGCTTGGATCCGGCGATGCACGGCGTCCCCCGTCTCGCCCCGGCTCTCCTTTCCCTTATCCTAGTAGCGTCGGCGCTGGCCGAGCAGCCGCCATCGCCGGCCGCCGGCCGATCCACCGGGGACTACGTGCCCCCCGAAATCTCCCAGATGACCCGGCCGCAATCGAGCGAGCTGCGCGAGCTTGTCGAGCGCTTTGTTGCCGACAGGGACGAGCTCCTGCGGTTCTACAGCGTCGAGGGATCGGCACTCCAAATCCGGCGCCTGCGCGAATTCTACGGCGCATGGAGCAGGCGCCTCGACGCGATGGCCTATGACAGCCTGGGCACGGAGGGCAGGGTGGATTGGCTCCTCATGACGCGGCAGCTCGAGTATAGCCAGAAGCTCCTCGACCGGGAGGAGTCCAGGGAGAAGGAGATGGCGCCGCTCATTCCGTTCGCCGTGGACATCGCAAGGCTCCAGGAGTCACGCCGCCTGATGGAGCCCGTCGACCCGCAGGGTGCGGCGGAGACGCTCAACCGTATGGCGGCCGATGCTGCGGACATCCAGGAGGCGCTGCAGTCGGGCTTGGGGGGCGATGCACCAAAGGCGCCGAAGGCCGTGAAACCCCTGACGACGACACCGATCACGGCCTATCGGGCGGTGGCGGCCATCGGCGAGCTGAGGGAATCGCTCGCCGACTGGTACAAGTTCTACGACGGCTACGATCCCGCGTTCGGCTGGTGGGTTCGCGCGTCGCACGACCGCCTGAACGAGGGGTTGGACGCCTACGTCAAATTCCTGAAGGAGAAGATCGTGGGCATCGAGCCGGGCAAGGACGAGCCCATCATCGGCGACCCGATCGGGCGCGAGGGCCTCGAGGTCGAGCTGGCGCACGAGATGATCGCCTACACCCCGGAGGAACTCCTCGCGATCGCGAACCGGGAATTCGCGTGGTGCGACGCCGAGCTCAGGAAGGCCTCGAACGAGATGGGATTCGGGGACAACTGGAAGGGCGCGATGGAAAAGGTGAAGGACGACCACGTCCCGCCCGGCGGCCAGCCCGGCCTCGTACGGGACCTCGCGCTCGAGGCCATCCGCTTTGTCCAGGACCGGGACCTGGTCACCATACCCCCGCTCGCCGCGGATTTCTGGCGGATCGAGATGATGAGCCCCGCGAGGCAGAAGGTCGCGCCGTTCTTCCTGGGCGGGCCGGACATCCTCGTGGCCTTCCCGACCAACTCGATGGAGTACGATGACAAGCTCCAGAGCCTGAGGGCGAACAACGTCCATTTCGCGCGGGCGACCGTGTTCCACGAGCTGGTGCCGGGCCACCACCTCCAGTATTATTATGAGGGCCGCTTCAATCCCCACCGGGTCCTCTTCACGACGCCCTTCTGGGTCGAGGGCTGGGCCGTATGGTGGGAATTCCAGTTCTGGGACCTGGGCTTCCCCAAGTCACCTGAGGACCGGATGGGAATGCTCTTCTGGCGGGCCCACCGGTGCGCGCGGATCATCTTCTCGCTCAATTTCCACCTCGGCAAGTGGACACCGCAGCAGTGCGTGGACTTCCTGGTCGATCGAGTGGGCCACGAGCGCGCGAGCGCGACGGGGGAGGTGAGGCGGTCCTTCAACGGCACGTTTCCCCCGATGTATCAGGCGGGGTACATGCTCGGCGCCCTCCAGCTCCGGGAACTCCACGGCGAATTGGTCAAAGCGGGAGGGATGACGAACCGTCGATTCCATGACGCGATCCTTTTTGGCGGACCGATGCCGATCGAGCTCGTCCGCGCACGCCTGAAGGGCGAGAAGCCGCCGAGGGACTTCAAGGCTCAGTGGCGGTTTGCCGAATGACGGTCGGCGCCCCTTCCACGCCGTGATGGGAGAGCAGATGCCAATGAGTGCTCCTCTTAACGCGTGCTGCCACGAGATCCGCTTGCGACCGACCGCCCAGGCCACCCGTGTCCGGTACCGTTAGTTGATGGGTTCGGACCAAACGTCAGGGTGAAATCGGGCGGCACATCGGGGACGCGATTGAGTTTTTTTTCATACAACACGTACGGACACATGCCATGCGGGAGAAAAAAATGTGAGGGAGCTCTCGCGAATGGTGCAAGCAGGCATGGCGAAATCCCGCAAACGCAACCGGGTGACAGGATCGATGCGCATGAGTATTTGAGAAACGAGCGCTTATGTTGATGCGCAGGAAACGCTAAGATGCTTTTTGCGCGCCTTTATGGATTCTGGATTACGCGAATGGACGTTTAAGATAATTCAAAACTCCGGGCAATTAGGCTCGCCTAGATTTTGGATTGGGCCGGTTTTTGTGGCGTGTCGCGTCCAGCCGCACACATTCTTCTTGGAGTCGTGCTTTCGGGAGCGTCGGTTTCCGCGGGCGGTATCCCTACGACGGGCTTGGAGCTCTGGTTGCAGGCGAATGTCGGCGTGACCTCGAACTCCAACGGCGACGTGAGCGTGTGGCAGGACCAGAGCGGGAATGGGAACAATGCCACCCAGTCCAATTCGAGCTACCAGCCGGTGGTGGTCGCAAGTTCCCTGAATGGACTGCCGGCGATTCAGTTCACGGCGACGAGCAGCCAGTGGTTCACCTTGCCGAATCTCATGAACGGCCAGACTACGGGCGAGGTGTTTGTCATTGTGAAGGCGAATTCGGCGACGCCGGCGGTGGCGCGCGGCCTCTGGAGCCTGGGGTCCAACGGAGCCGACTG
>PLKS01000229.1 GCA_003140665.1 Opitutaceae bacterium | reverse complement strand
ATGCCGATCAGCAGGATGATGCCGATGATCCCTATCACTCCGAGGTCGCTGCCGACGATCATCAGGGCGAGCAGCGCGCCGATTCCGGCCGACGGCAGCGTCGAAAGGATCGTGATCGGGTGAATGAAGCTTTCGTAGAGGATCCCCAGGATGATGTACATCGTCAGGATCGCGGCGCCGATCAGGAAGAGCTCGTTCGAGAGCGAGCTTTCGAACGCGCTCGCCGCGCCTTGAAAGCTCGTCGCGATGCTTTCGGGCATGTGGATTCGTGCCTCGACCCCGCGGATCGCCTTGACCGCGTTCCCGAGCGAGCCGCCGCGCGGCACGTTGAACGAGATCGTGTTCGCGGGAAACTGGCCCAGATGGTCGACGAGAAGCGGCTCTCGCTGGTCCTCGAACTTTGCGATGGAGGAGAGCGGCACCTGGCCGCCCGAGGCTGACGGGACGTAGATGAGCGAAAGCGAGGCGGGCGAGCGCTGAAGCGCGGGATCGGCCTCCATGATCACGCGGTACTGGGTGGACTCCGTGAATATCGTCGAGATGATCCGCTGGCCGAACGCGTCATAGAGGGCGTTGTCGATCGTCGCGGCCGTTATCCCGAACCTCGCGGCGGTGTCGCGGTCGATGTCGATGAAGGTGCCAAGGCCGTTTTCGGACAGGTCCGACACAACGCCGCTCAGCTGGCTCTGCTGGCGCAGCTGGTCGGTCAGTTTCGGGACCCACTCCGTCAGGTCGGCCGGGTTCGTGCTCTCAAGCACAAACTGGTACTGGGTCCGGCTGACCCGGTCGTCGATGGTCAGGTCTTGGACGGGCTGCATGTAGGCCGAGATCCCGACCACTTTCTCGAGGTTTGTGTTCAGCCGCCTTATCACGCCGGCAGCCGTATCGGGACGATCCGCCCTTGGCTTGAGATTGACCTCCATCCGGCCGGTGTTGAGCGTCGTGTTGGATCCGTCGACCCCGACAATGGAGGAAAGGCTCTCGACGGCGGGGTCCTTGAGGATCTCGGACGCCAGGGCCTTCTGGCGGTCCACCATCGCCTCATAGGAGGCCGATTGCGGCCCCTCCGTGATCACCTGGATCAGCCCCGTGTCCTGGACCGGGAAGAATCCCTTCGGGATCAGGACATAAAGGAGCACGGTCAGGACGAGCGTCCCGACCGCCACGGCCAGGGTGAGCGCCTGCCGGTCCAGCACCCAGGTGAGCATCGAGCCATACCTGGCGATCACCCCGTCGATGAAGGCCCCCGTCTTCCTGCTCCATGCCGGCACCTCGCCGGGCTCGTGGTGCCTGACCAGCTTGGCGCACATCATGGGCACGAGCGTCAGGGAGACCACCGCCGAGATGAGGATCGTCACCGCGAGCGTGATGGCGAATTCGCGGAANNATGATCGTGAAGCCGATCTGCTCGGATCCCTTGAGGGCCGCCTCGAGGGGCGTGTCCCCCATCTCCACATAGCGCGCAATGTTCTCGATCATGACGATCGCATCGTCCACGACGAAGCCGGCGGCGATCGTCAGCGACATGAGCGAAAGGTTGTTCAGGCTGAACCCCAGGAGGTACATGACCGCGAACGTGCCCACGAGCGACAGCGGCACCGAGAGGCTCGGGATGATCGTCGCCGGGATGTTCCGCAGGAAGACGAAGATGACCAGGACGACGAGGATGACCGCGAGCGTGAGCTCGAACTCGACGTCCCGAATCGACGCGCGGATGGTCACCGTGCGGTCCGTGAGGACGCTCACATCGACCGACGGCGGGAGCGAGGCCTTGAGCTGGGGGAGGAGCGCGTAGACGCCCTCGACGACCTTGATCACGTTTGCGCCGGGCTGGCGCCGGATGTCGAGAATCACGGCGGGCGTCTTGTTGTACCATGCCGCGAGCTTGTTGTTCTCCGGGGCGAACTGCACGGTCGCGACGTCGGACAGCCTCACGGGGGCGCCGTTCTTGTACGCGACGACCAGCTTCTCGTATTGCGCAACCGACATGAGCTGGTCGTTCGAATTGATCGTGAACGCGCGCGACGGGCCGTCGAAGCTGCCCTTTGCCTGGTTCTGGTTCCCGTTCATTATCGTCGTGCGCATGTCGTCGATGTTGAGCCCGTATGCGGCGAGCGCGACCGGGTTGGCACGGATCCGAACGGACTGCCTCTGGCCCCCGCCGATGCTCACGAGGCCGACGCCGGCGAGCTGCGAGATATTCTGCGCGAGCCGGGTGTCCGCGAGGTCCTCGACGGTTGTCAGCGGCAGCGTCTTCGAGGTGAGCGCAAGCGAAAGCACGGGCGCATCGGCGGGGTTGACCTTGGCGTATATCGGCGGCGCGGGAAGGTCCGCCGGCAGCAGGAACTGAGCCTGGTTGATCGCCGCCTGGACCTCCTGCTCGGCTATGTCGAGGCTCAGGTCCAGGTTGAACTGGAGCGTGATCACCGAGGCGCCGGCCGAGCTCGAGGAAGACATCTGCTTCAGGCCGGGCATCTGGCCGAGGTTGCGCTCGAGGGGGGCCGTGACCGACGAGGTCATCACGTCCGGACTCGCCCCGGGGTAGAACGTCTGGACCTGGATCGTCGGGTAATCGACCTCGGGAAGCGCCGAAAGCGGAAGGAACCGGTAGGCTATGATCCCGATGATCAGGATCGCGGCCATGAGAAGCGTCGTCGCGACCGGCCTTAGGATGAAGATGCGGGAGGGACTCATCGAGTGGACCCCGGCTTGGGCGGCCTCATTTGGGAGCCGTCAGCTGCTGTCACCGCTTGGTTTCCGATGCCTGTGCTCGCCGTCCGGCGTCCCCGTCTTGTCGTCCGCACCGGGTTTGCCGTCGGCCGCCCCCGGCTTGCCATCCCGGTTCCACGACCTGCCGGGGGTCTTTCCGCCGCCCGGGGCCTGGTTGGGAAACTGGGGATCCACCTCCATGCCGTCCTTGAGCCTGTCGGCCCCGTCGACCACGACCTTTTCTCCCGGCTTGATCCCCGTGAGCACGGCCACTCGCTCGCCCTCGGTTGCGCCGAGGGCCACGGTCCTTGCGGCCACCTTGTTGTCGGCGTCGACAACGTAGACGAACGAGCCCTGCTGGCCCCTCTCTATCGCGGACGTGGGGACCACCGTCACCCCGCGCTGCACGTCGATCAGCATCGACACGTTGACGAACTGGTTCGGGAAAAGCGCCTCGTCCTCGTTGGGGAACACCGCCCGCAGCTTGAAGGTGCCAGTCGTCGGATCGACCGTGTTGTCTATGGTCGCGAGCGTGCCGGTGGCGAGCTTGACGGTGTTGTCCCGGTTGTAGGCGTCTACGGAGATCTTCGAGTCGGGGGCGCGCACCTGCTTGACCACCTGGGGGATGTTGTCCTCGGGCAGGGTGAAGATGACCGTTATCGGCTTCACCTGGGTGAGGAGGACCAGCCCGGTTGCGCTGTTGGGTGTCACGTAGTTGCCCTGGTCGACCAACCGGAGGCCGACGCGGCCACTGACGGGCGCCGTGATGTGGCAATAGGCCAGGTTCAGCTGGGCGCTGTCCACAAGGCCCTGGTTTTGCTTAACCATCCCCTCGTATTGCGTGGCGAGGGCCCGCTGGGCGTCCACCTGCTGCTTCGAGATGGAATCCTGCCCTGAGAGCGTGACATAGCGGTCGAGGTCGATCTGCGCCTCCTTGTACTGGGCCTGCGCCTGGATAAGCTGCCCCTGGGCCTGCTCCAGCGCCACCGAATACGGGCGCGGATCGATGACGGCCAGAAGGTCCCCCTTGTTCACCATCTGGCCTTCCTTGAAATTGACCTCGGTCAGGTAGCCGCTGATCTGGGTGGTCACGGTGACCGTCGCGAGGGGCGTGACGGTGCCCAGGCCATTCAGGACGATGTTGATGTCCGCCTTCCGTGCGACATTGACGACCACGGGGAGCGGCCCGGACATCCCGAACCCGCCGCGGCGACCGGCTCCCTGGAATCCCGTGGTCTTGGGCGCCTTGGAGCGGTAATAGAGCAGACCGCCCGTTCCCAGGAGGAACACGGCAAGAAGCGTAAAGAGGACCGCCCGCCTGCTCCTGTTCTTCTCAGCGGCCGTCAGGGTCGGCGAAACGGGTTCCGGCGCTCCTTTTGATGGATCGGCCCCAGTTGGTAAATGGCTCATGTTATGGT
>PLKS01000156.1 GCA_003140665.1 Opitutaceae bacterium | reverse complement strand
TCTTCGCGTTGTCCCAGGCGCCTCCCGCGTTGGCCATGAATATCGCCTGGAACAGCCCGAAGAACGCGATGCCGATAAGGTATCCGATGAAAAAGTACGAATTGAAGAACGCGAGCGACAGCGCGAAGCAGAACACGACGACGAAGATGTTGATCATGCCGCGCTGGGCGTACTGGGTGCAGATGCGGACGACCTCCTTCGAGGCCGCGACGGAGGCCGTGGCCGCGTCGAGCTTCATGTTGTCCTTGATGTAGACGACCGCACGGTAGGCGCCCGTGACAACCGCCTGGGTGCTGGCGCCCGTGAACCAGTAGATGACGGCGCCCCCCATGAGCAGGCCCATCATCGCCTCGGGATGCACGAGGGAGAGCCGCTCGATCGTGTCGGGGTGCATTCGCTTGAGGAGCATGATGATCCCGAAGACCATCGTCGTGGCCCCCACGACCGCCGTCCCGATGAGGACGGGCTTGGCCGTCGCCTTGAAGGTGTTCCCGGCGCCGTCGCCCTTCTCGAGCTGGTGCTTCGCGTGCGCGAAGTCCGGGTAGAAGCCGAACTGCTTCTCGATCTCCGCGGCCGTCTCCTTCTTGGACTCGATCTGCGAGAGCTCGTAGACGGACTGGGCGTTGTCGGTCACCGGGCCGAAGCTGTCGACGGCGATCGTCACCGGCCCCATCCCCAGGAACCCGAACGCGACCAGGCCGAACGCGAAGATCGGCGCGGCGAACCGGAACTCATCCGGCATGATGGCCTGCAGGGCCGCGCTGCCCGAGAAATGGTACGCCCCCAGCATGAGGGAGAGGATCACGAGCCCCGTCCAGAACGCGGAGAAGTTCCCGGCCACGAAGCCGGACAGGATGTTGAGCGAGGCGCCCCCCTGCTTCGACGACGTCACGACCTCCTTCACGTGGCGGCTCTCCGTCGAGGTGAAGACCTTGGTGAACTCGGGGATGAGCGCGCCGGCGACCGTGCCGAACGAGATGATGGTCGCCAGCACCCACCACAGCCCGGGCGGGCACTGCGGCTGCGTCGCGAGGAGCACGTAGGTGGCGCCGTACGTGACGCCGATCGAGACGATCGACGTGATCCAGACGAGGTTCGTGAGCGGTTGCTCCAGGTTGAAGTCCTTCTGGCTTCCGTACAGGGCCTGGCTCACCCACCCGCTGACGAAGTAGCTGGCGAGAGACGTGACGAGCATCAGGATGCGCATGGCGAAGAGCCAGACGATGAGCGTGCCGCAGAGGGCCGGGTTCGACGCGAGCGCGAGGGCGAGGAACGCGATCAGAGCCACGCCGGTGACGCCGTAGGTCTCGAAGCCGTCGGCCGTCGGGCCGACCGAGTCGCCCGCGTTGTCACCCGTGCAGTCGGCGATGACGCCCGGGTTGCGCGGGTCATCCTCGGGAAGGTTGAACACGATCTTCATCAGGTCCGCCCCGATGTCCGCTATCTTGGTGAAGATGCCGCCGCAGATGCGCAGCGCCGACGCCCCCAGCGACTCGCCAATCGCAAACCCGATGAAGCACGGGCCCGCGAGCTCCGCCGGGATGAACGCGAGGATGCAGATCATGAAGAAGAGCTCGATGGCGACGAGCAGCAGGCCGACGCTCATTCCCGACTTGAGCGGGATGAGGAGGGTTGCGAGCGTGTTGCCCCGGAGC
The DNA here is from genome assembly GCA_003140665.1 of Opitutaceae bacterium. Taxonomy (GTDB): domain Bacteria; phylum Verrucomicrobiota; class Verrucomicrobiia; order Opitutales; family Opitutaceae; genus Palsa-1447. The sequence goes on along the minus strand of PLKS01000156.1, from coordinate 22,120 downwards.
GCGGAGAACGCCGTGCGCGAATTGGCGACCGTGTTGATGCGGATGCCAAACCAGGCCACGCCGTAGCTCCCCAGTATGCCGAGGATCGACGCGAGGAGGATGACGACGACGTGCCCCGCCGTCTGGCCCGAGAGCCCGTAGAAGTAGTACGCGATGCAGGCCGCGATCAGGATCCACAGGACGACGAGGAACTTGCCCTGCTGCCAAAGGTAGGTCTTGCACGTCTCCCAGATCACGTTCGAGACGGCGGACATCGACGAGTGGACCGGAAGGTTTCGCGTCTGGATGTACTGCATCCACCCGAACACCATCCCGGCAACGCAGACGACGAGCCCGGTCATCAGGACCGCGGAGCCTGTCAGCGAGCCGCCCATGAACGACACCGCGTTCAGGTCGGGAATGTTGATGTCCGATTCGCTTGCGCGCGCGGACGGAATAAGGGACGCGGCGACTGCAGCAGCCGCGCCCAATTGCCATAGCTTGGGTGACTTCATTTTGAAGATTAGGGGGTTAGGTACCTGTTTGCCTGAAAACTGGCCGCCTGCCGAAATTGGGCGAGTCTTTTTGTGTCCCTCGCGCACATCAATCCGCCCAATGAATTGCATTCAGGAGCTCCGCGAGGTGATAGCCCGCCTGGGCAAGCCGCCTCTCGGCAACCGGCGTGCAGGCGTCGTCATAGCCGGGGGGCAGCGTGATCTTGATGCTCTTTATCCCGCCCTTGGGGTCCGGCGTCTCCGCGCCGAACACGATTCCGGCATAGGCGGTCCGCGCCGCCGACAGGCTCTGCGTGGCCCATTGCTCGGCCCAGTGGTGGTAATCCCCCGTGTCCTTCCATGACGCGCCCTGCTCGGCCACCTTCAACTGAAGCGCCTTGGCCAGCTCCGCGGGATCCTCGGTGCCCGTGACCTTTCCGACGAGCGCGGTGTCCCAGTAGGCATGGAGTTCGTCGAAGCGCCCGGGCCCGAAGAAGAGCGCGTTGCCGCCCTTGTCGTTGGGAAGGCCCTTGGCGGCCCCGGGGTCGGTGACCAGCTTCACCGAGCCGTCCGCGCCGACATCGTAGAACCCGTTGCCGATGTGCAGGGGCTGGTGCTCGTCGCCCACAAAGTGGACAACCATGTAGAGCGCCTCGCGCTTCGTGATCCTCCGGTCGCCTCCGCCCTCGAGGACGCTCACGGCCTCGCCGATCATGTGGACGACGTCGTGGGGATTGGAGAACGCGCCGCCGGGGTCATATTCCTTCGAGCCGAGAGGGAGGTCGACATAGTGCCACTGCCCGTTCTCTGGGAATTCCGCGTTGAACCTGAGCGCGTCGGGATCGGAGCCGAGCGGGCCCGTGTGGAAGAACGCGGACCGGAGCTCGTCCATCCAGACGGCGATCGAGCCGAGGTCGTCATTTCCGAGTATCTTTATGACGTGGCTTCGCGCGTCCGGCGTCAGGTTCTGCCCGGCGACGATCGCCAGCGCCTTGTGGCCCTCGACACCCCAGGGATACGCGGGCGAGGCGGCCGCAAGGGCCAGGGCAAGTGCGAGGCAGGTACTGCGGGATGGGGAGGTCATGTTCCCTGAAAGCTCGCGCATTACGGCGGGGATTGGAAAGGATATTTTGAGGTTTCGCTCGCCGGCGGCCAAGCCGCCCGCACCCCGCGACAAAGGCTCGCGTTCCGGGCCCGGATTCCCAGAGATTCCGGGTGCCCGTTGCCCGGGTGGCGGAACGGTAGACGCTTCGGACTTAAAATCCGATTTCCGCAAGGAAGTGCCGGTTCGAATCCGGCCCCGGGCACCATGGGGGCGCCGGTCGAGGGCGCGCCTGACGCCTATCGAGCGGAGGCGTCCTTCTTGCCGGAACCGCTTTTCCTGCCTCCTCCGGACAGCTTGTTGACGGTGGCCCATGCCCGCTTTTCCGCAGTCTTTGTGCTGAGCCCCCGATGCTCGTAGCGCTCCTCAATATGCCTGGCCTGGCGCTTCTGCTTGTTGGTGTAACTTGATTTGTCGCCTTGCGGCATGATTTGTCCTCCGTGTCGACCCCGCCGCTTGCGCGCTTTCGCCGCTTTTGCGGCAGGGTCGCCAATGTTGACGGTCTGAAGGCTGCCTTCAAGGGGCATCTGGCGGAAACCCGGGGCCATGTAGGGCGTGACGGAGGTGTTCGACATACTCGGGAAGACGCCCAAGGCAAAGACGTGCCACTCCACGGTCGGCTTGGTCGAGGAGGGCGGCGAGGCCATCCACACCAACGGACCTGCGGCCGTGCGCGACGCCAATCTCATCGGGGCCGCGCAGAGGGTGGAGCATTACGAGATGGCCGCCTACCGAACGGCGCGCTCCTTTGCGGCGATCCTCGGCGAGGACCGGGTGGCAGACCTGTTCCGGGCGACGCTCGATGAGCAGGGCGCCGCGAACAAGAAACTGATCAATGTCGCCTCGACCGTGAACTCGGACGCGCTGCGCACCGGCTACGGTGCCTCCGTTGCCGCGGATAGAATATACGGTATAGACCCCACTCTTAATGCCCTTAAACGCTCAGTCCACACTACCATGAATGATCTAATTATGTCTGCTCCCCCGCTGGCGGCTATCGGCTTCTCGCTCATCTACCTGCTCTTTGGCGGCGGCCTTTTTGGCGCGGTCGTGATTTTCATTATCGCGAAGATGCTCGGGGACTGAGTTCCCCGCGCACCGCGGCATGACATGGCCGCGCCCCAGGAAGGCGCGAGCACGGCGATCAATTTTGCGGCGGCTCCGCGGATCGCACCCGCTCGCGCGGCGTGCGAACCGCCGCCAAACCCCGCCTCCTCCCTGGCACTAGCGATATAGGGTAAATACCCATTCGGTAAGCGGCCGAAACGAGCGGCCTCACCGGAACCGAATCCAAATGCCATAGTCCGTGAACACTGTATGAACACGAAATCTTCCATCGCCAGTCACCTGGCCAACCGGACGGCGCCCACTGCGCGCGCCGTCATCCTGTGTGGGACCATCGCGTTTCTCGGGGCATGCGCGTCCGAGCCCGACTCCCATGTCGTCTCTTCGCCCCCGCCGCCTCCGCCGAACGCGGCGGCGCCCGTGGTGGTGAGCCAGACGACGACGACGACCCCATCCCAGACAACGACGATGACTCCATCCGGCCAGATGGTCACGACGCAGTCGCAGCCCGTGAGCACGGTCGTCGTGACGGCTCCGCCGGCGGCCCAGTCCGAGGTGGTCCTTGCGCAGCCCGGGCCCGACTACGTTTGGGTTCCCGGCTACTGGACCTGGAGGGACAGCCGCTACGAGTGGATGGCGGGCCACTGGGAGATTCCCCCGCACGCGAGTGCGGTCTGGGTCGCTCCCCGGTATGAGACCGAGAATGGCGGCTATCGCTTTTACGAAGGCTATTGGAACTGATCCCGGACGCCACGGCACAGTTTACAATGGGCGGCGCGGAGCAATCCGCGCCGCTTACGTTTTACCGGTCCGCGGATGAGGAGTTGACGATCCGGACGCCGCCATCGTTCGGATGCCCCGCCCCTGGATAATGGGGCGTATTCCCGCGAAAATATCGCGGGTCCGGTCCCCGTGCATTTTGCGAGAGGCCGGATTGAGGACCGTGCATATTGCTGGAGGAAATCCGACATTCCCTGGCCCGTGGAATGTTTTATAGATCTAACAACAAACAGGTTACAAGCCAGACCTGATTTTGGCACCCCCTCCGCTATAGGGATAGAGTTCAGATTCAATCCTCAAAACAAAGCCCATTATGAAAAGCGCAAAACTGTTAGCCCTCCTCGCCATGGCGGCATCGCCCGTCCTGTTGTTCGCATCGTCCGCAACCGACAGCCAAATTGAGGAGGCCGCAAAGGCCTCATATAACTACCGGACGGTGCTCGAGGGACACGTCAAGGTGAAGGCCACCGATGGCGTGGTGACCCTGAAGGGCACCGTCCCCACCAGTGACGAGAAGGCGCTCGCCGAGGACACGGTGAACAATCTTCCCGGCGTGGTGAGCGTGGTTAACGAGATCCGCGTCGAGTCGGAGCCCGCCGAGCATTCCGACGGCTGGATCGCCCTGAAGATCCACACGATGCTCCTCGTCCACGCGAACGTCAGCGCGACGGCCACGAGGGTTGACGTGAACGGAGGGGCCGTGGTCCTGACCGGCACGGTCGACAACGCCGCCCAGAAGGACCTCACGGAGGCCTACGTGAAGGACGTCGAGGGCGTCAAGTCGGTCACCAACGACCTCGTAATAAAGACACCCTCATCGGACGCCAGCGACCACACGGTCGGTGAGACCATCGATGACGCGTCGATCACCTCGCAGGTCAAGTACGAGCTCCTCTCCCACAGCTCGACGAGCGTGCTGAAGACCAAGGTGACGACCAAGAACGGAGTCGTCATGATCAGTGGCGTCGCCGATTCCGATGCGGAAAAGGACCTTGTCACCAAGCTCGCCAGCGGCATTCGCGGCGTGCAATCGGTCGACAACGACATGTCGGTAAAGACGAATTGATTCATCGGGCGCCCTGGAATAACAGGTTCGCTCAAATCCAACCGGCGGCACGCGTCATGGCGGCCGCCGGCTCTTTTTTGCAGAGGGAGCCGCCGCCTGGAGAGGGCCCGCGTCGGGATCCCGGCGTTGCGCTGCACGGCAATCGTGCATTAAGGTGGGAGCTCGGATATCGGCCCATCATATTTGCAATGACTCGGCGGGCGATCCTGATGGGCCTTATTTTTTAATGACGTGCAATGGAGATACTAACGCAACTCATCGCCCGATGGCACGGACATTGCGGATAGAATGCCGAAATGATCACACGGATTCGCAGAGAATGGAGGTGCCTGCTGGACAGCCCTCCCGGCAAACGGTTTCAGCGCCGTTATCGGCGCACTCGTGACCGGCGCACGCGCCTTTACGAGGGAAAGGAGCATGAGGGGCCCCGCATTCTCAGGATCGTCCTGGCCCTCGTTCTTCTCGTGATCGGCTGCTTCATGGTCCTGCTTCCGCTGGTCTACCTTCCCTTTTTCGTGGCGAGCGGCGCGATCTTTGCATCGGAGTCGCTCACGGTTGCGCGGATCCTCGACCGGACCGAGGCCCTCGGCTGGTCCGCATGGACCAAGATGAGGGAGGTGACCGGGCTATCGCCGCGATCTGCCAAGGTGATCGCCGCGATGCTCGGCCTCTTGTGCGTGGCGCTCACGAGCTATGCCATCATGCGGTGATCGCGGGATGGCCTGGCGAGCCGGCGTTCCGGCCGCCTGTTTCAGGGGCCGCTGGGCCCCGCCTGCTGGACGCGACTCCGACAAGCATCAGGATGAGTACGATCAGGAGGATGGTTCCGAGGGGCATGGTGTTCCTTTGTGTTTATCGGCGAACGGCCAATTCGGTGGTCTTGAGCGCCGCATATCACCGGTCGGTGGCCGCGGCCAAATATGGGGTGTTTCCCGTCACGGGCCAGGTGCCCGGCAGCTTTTGCGGGAAGGCGCTCACCCGGCGGCAACGCCCTTGGCGCCTCAATCCAGCCCGGAACTCCGCGCGTGCGGCTTTTTCCCCAGCTCCCGCCAGTGGGACTCGCTGACCATCACGCCAAAATGCTTCGCCGCCTTCTTGATGTTGGCAAATGCCCGGTCACGGTCGGAATCAGAGACACCTTTGACCTGGTCAAACCGGGCCAGGGCGTTCCTGACATGGGAGGCGTTTGTCATCGGCTCCTTCCTCTTGGCCGGGAACGCGAATACGCTGCTCGGCAGGTCGCCGCGGGCGGGCGGTTTGGTGGTCTTGGCGTGGAGTGTCCCGTTGGTGCTCATCGGAAGGGGTGCGGCTAGGTTTAATCCGGCGCGAACAATCGGTATGGGGTCTTTCCCTCGCGCAACGTGGCGAAACGCCCGCACGGGGAGGTTTGCGGGTTGGCCCGGGCTCTATCCCGGGCCAACGGGCGGTTTATCACAGGTCCGCCTTCGGGCCGCCGCCACTTCTTGCCAGGTGGACGATCAGCGATACGACGAACAGGACCAGGAATATGTAGAACAATGTCTGGGCGATGCCGATCGACGCGCCGGCGATGCCGGTGAAGCCGAGGGCGCCCGCGATCAGGGCGAGGAGGAGAAATCCGAGAATCCAAGAGAGCATGGGATTGTTAACGTTAAGGGTTGTTGTTGCCGACGGGAAATGTCCGAGATCGGGATGTCGGGTGATTATAGCCACATAGACACCGCGAGCGCGGTTGGTTCCCGCATGGTGACCGAGGGGAACGCCCCATGGCACATTAGTTCATTTTGCGTTACTATGGTTGAACAGCCTTTCTCAAAATGAACCTATCATCCGCCACGACCTGGCGCTGCTTTGAAAACATCCCTTCGGGCGCCGAGGCCGCTTCCGCAGCGGCGTCATGCTCCTTTTCACTGTCGACGCTCGAGATCGCCTCAATGCCTGATGCCGTGACCTTTGCCGTGACGGAACGCAAGCGACCCGAGATCTGGCGCTGGGCGATCATCGGCGAGGGCGGATTCCTCCTCGAGGAGGGCTTCGAGCCGACGCAGGAGGACGCCAAGACGGCCGCTGCCGAGGCGCTCGACCTGACGAGGACGCCGGTCGCGTCATGACCGTGACGTGCCACAGTTGGTCTACCGGGCGGCCGCGCGCGGAGATTGAGCCGGATACGCACGGGGCGCGTCGGATCCTGCGGCGTTTCCCCTTTGTAGGTTGCGAAGCGGGCTCTGGAACCCGGGCGGTGGGGGAGAAGAAATTCTCGGAAGAGGCATTGCGTCGGATCAAATCTCAGGCGCAACCACCTGAACTTCTTCTGGATCGGGATTCCTTGCCGCCTTCCTGCATCCAATCTCTAAAGACGCCCGGCGGTCAGCGCGAAAGGGGCCGCGCCGTCACCCTGCCGTCGGGGCCCGCGGACTGCTGCATTATGCGAAATGGCGGGGCCCGGATAGTGCAATATGCCGAATGCGCGATTCGGCCGGGGAAAACACAGGCATGTAAATTATTGCGGGATATCATGTTACACATACCATGGTCCGCTGGCACCCATCCTGCGTAGGTATGCCCACTATGTCTAAAATCGCCTCCATCGCTCTCCTCGTAGTCGGAGTCATCCTCCTCGTCTATGGGCTCAACGCCCAAGGCTCTGTTTCCTCGTCGATCAGCCAAGCGGTGAGCGGTGCGCCCACCAACAAGAGCATCTGGCTCATCGCCATTGGGGCCATCGGCATCGTCGTCGGCGGATTTGGCTGCATCTTCCGCAGCTCCACGTGATCCGCGGCCACGCTGGCAACCTCTTTCCTCCATTTCGTTCCAACCACAATAGCATAAACACGATTCAACCATGTCAAAATCAACCACACGTTCCGCTTCAGACACCGTAGATCCCGTCAGCAAGATGGCCGATGACGCCGCCAATGGGGCGTCCGAGCAGATCCAGTCGGTGCGCGAGCACCTCCAGGACGCTGTCGCCGGCCTCCAGTCGCGCGTGAAGCATCTCGCCGGGGCCGTCCGCCGCCAGGCGGTTCGCACCGACAAGACAATCCGCGCCAAGCCCTACCACGCGCTGGGAATCGCCGCGGGTGTTGGCATCATTGCCGGCTACCTGATCTCCCGCCGGCGCTCGAGCAGCAGCTGAGCGGATTTCAACCTTAGAGTACTGCGGGCGCGGCGTCCTCGAAATTGCGAGCTGCCGCGCCCGCGCTGGATTTCACGATGGGGAAGCATCGCGCCGCACGGTGCAGGAGCCCTGTGCGGGCATTTTTCTCGCCGGTCTAACCAATGGGTTTGAGGCAGGGGCCGGCGCGGCCAGTCGGCCCGTGGTGGTCGGCTGGGATTTTTGCGTATCGTAACCCGGGCCGGCGACGGCGAGGCTTCTCGTCATGGTGCGCGTACCAAGGCGAGTTCCCTGCCTGTTTCCGGAATGGCCGGCCGCAGCATCCTGCCGTCTTACATGCTGAACGATCCCGTTCTGCTGAATGACTGGCACGTTGTCGCGCGCTCATCCGCGATCGCATCCGGCGGCGTCCGGGCGGTGCGGCTGCTCGGCAGGGAACTGGTCCTATGGCGCAACGGGGAAGGCGCCCACGCATGGCTTGATGTGTGCCGCCATCGCGGGGCGAAGCTTTCCCTGGGAAGGGTGCATGGAGAGTGCCTGGTATGCCCCTACCACGGCTGGCGTTATGCAGGCTCGGGCGCCTGCGCGGGAATTCCGGCCCACCCCGGCCAGGCGCCGTCCGCCAAGGCAAGGGCCGAGGTGTACCGCGTCGAGGAGCACTTCGACCTGGTCTGGGTTTGCCTCGGCACACCCGCCCAGGCGGTCCCCGACTTCCCGGAATGGGGGGATTCGTCCTACCGGAAGGTGTCGGCGGGGCCATATTTGTTCAGGGCGAGCGGGCCCAGGGTTATGGACAATTTCCTGGACGTCGGCCACTATCCGTTCGTGCACGCCCGGTTCTTCGGCGATTCCCCGCAGTTCGAGGTGTCCGATTATGAGGTGGAGGCGACCGACTCGGGCCTGCTGGCCCGGGACATCGGCGTCCGGCGCGTGTGGAAGGCCGGTCCGGCCGGGGCTGGAGAGACCGTCCAGGTGAAGTACTCGTACCGGGTGCAGCGACCCCTGACGGGAAACTACACCAAGGTCCACGGCGCGGAGCGATTCTCCATGATGGACACCGTTACGCCGGTCGACGAGGGCGAGAGCCTCGTGTGGTCGGTCATGGCGCTCAACTACCTCTCTGAGACGACGGACCGGGAATTCCTCGACTACCAGGACAAGGTCACGGGCGAGGACGTGCCCGTGGTCGAGTCCCAGAGGCCGTCGCTCCTGCCCCTCAGCCTGGACGACGAGCTCCATGTCCCGTCGGACCGGCTGTCCGTCGCCTACCGCCGCTGGCTGGCGAAGCTGGGCCTCAGGTTCGGCACGTGCTGACCGGTCCGGGGCAGGGAACCGGCGCGACGGCGCCTAGGTCGTGGACTTGACGGCGGACGCCTCGGGATTCCCGGCGGACCTGGCGCTCCCGAGCCTCCCGGAGATGATCATCCCCGCGGCCAGCAGGCCCGCGAAGACATAGGGCAGGTACCTCCAGGGAGGGTCCGGAACCGGGATGATGCTCATGAAGAGGACCAATCCAAGGACCGTGACCGTGACGCCGGCCGTCGCGAGGCGGACAAGGCTGAGCCGGCCGCCACGGGCCAGGTAAAACGGTGCGGCCACGCAGATGGCGAAATATCCGCCGAGGAAACCGAAGGACGCGATCTGCATGAGGTAATCCATCGAGTTCGCCATCGTGACCCCCATCAGGATCATCACGCAGGGCACGACGACCGATATGACCGCGAACAGCGCCAGCGCCCGGTACGGCGTGCCGTTGACCGGGTGGATCGCCTCGAAGGTGCGCCACACGTGCCGGTCCCGGGCCATGGAGTAGATCACGCGCGAGCCGGCGTTGAACCCGCCGACGGCGCAGCCATAGCAGCTTATGGCCACCCCGAGCGAGCTCAGCCATCCAAGGGTCGGGAGCCCGATCGACTGGGCGATCATGTCCAGCGGCGCGTCGGTCTGGTCGAGCGCGAGATTCCGGCCGTGGGAAAGCACCGTGAGGCAGTAGATGCTCGCCAGGAAGAGAACGCCGATCGGCACGAGGCAAAGGAGCATCACCCGGGGGAGCGTGCGCGTGGCGTTCTTGGCCTCCTCGCCGAGCGTCGTCGTGCTCTCGAATCCGGCGAGCGTCATGAACGCCAGGACGAAGCCGAGCCGGAAGTGCGAGAAGCTCGTGCCCTCGAGCCGCAGCTGGGAGCGGTCAAGCCAGTGGTGGTTGCCCCGCATGGCCGCGCCCAGGATGAAAAGGATGAGCAGGACCGAGAACGCCTCCGCGCCCAGCATGATCTTCGTGGAAAGCATGATGTCGCGGTACGCCGGCCACCACGCCGCGAGGACGACGAGGACCGTTATAAGGACCAGCCCGAGGTTGCCGATCTGCGCATGCGTGAAATGGGTCACCACCATCGACAGGTAGTACGCGCTCGAGACACCGGAGCTCGTCACGACGAAGGTCATCGCCACCACGTAGGACCATCCCGTCAGGCTCCCCGGCCAGTTGCCCAGGCCGGCCTGGGCAAAGGTGGCGAGCGATCCCGCCGAGGCGAACCTTGAGGCGAAGACATTGATGCTTGCGGAGATCAGCCCGAATGCGACCAGGACGCCGAGGAACAGGAGCCAGGTTCCGTTTCCGGACTTGTAGATGAGGAGCGGCAGCACCGTGCCGATCGTCGCGACCGGCCCCATCGTCCCGACGGACTGGGCCACGTTCTCGATGCCCGACAGGTAGTTGCGCCGAAGCTTGGCTCCGCCCTGTTCGCTTGCGGGTCTGGGCGGGGCTTCGGGCATGCGCGTGAACGGTGGCGGAGCACGTTCGGTGCCACCGCGGCCTCGCGGGCGCCCCGGCGGGGCCTCAGTGCCGGGCCTCGGCCGCGGCTTCCCTTTCCGACTGGTGCGGCGCCGACTGCGCCGCCGCGCCGCCGTAGGTCATCTCCATGCACATGGCCTCGGTCGCAAAGGGATGATTCGCCCCGAACTGGTCGGCGACGGCGTGGGAGCGGTGGTCGCGCCAGGCATGGGCCTCCTCCTCGCCGTGGGCCTGGAACTTCGCCAGCAGCTGCCTGCGCATGAGCAGCCCCGGCTGATCGGAGGCCATGTGCATCTCCTCGCGGCGCCTCAGGTCCACCGGCGTGTCGAACGTCGTCGACTCCAGCACGTCCCTGTCCTCGGTCACGACGGCCCGGTCGAACGCGATGATGTCCGCCGCCTTCGCCTCGGCGTCCGTGTCGTTGCGGTAGGCGATCTGGATGATCTGCGAGGAATGGTCGCTGATCGGGGTCGCGGCCGTGATGATCGTGTGCACGAGGCCGGTGGGGTAGCGCATCCTCAGCTTTCGGAAGAATGGCATCCACCACGTCCCCGTGTTGTTCCGGACGGTCTCCGGGGAATCCATGTTGAGCGCCTTCTTCGACAGCGGGACGTTCTTGACGGGCACGACCGTATCCATCGTGAAGCCGAAACCGTCCGGGAAGGGGTAGAGGTTCATCTTGCTCGGGCTCGGCGAGTCGAACTTCCCGAAGGTGTTGCGGTGGACAAAGCTGAAATGGGCGTTGTCGAACGAATTCTCCATGAGGCGAAGGCCGCTGCACTTCCATGGCTCGTAAAACTCATAGATGCGCCGGAAGGCCGGGTCGGTGTCCTCCTCGATTTCGGGCAGCGCCGTGAGCGGCTCCTCCGGCGCCACCCAGACGTAGCCGTAGCGCTGNNCTGGCCGTCCTGTGGCGGGTGACGGAGATGCCGGCCGGATCGTCATCGTCCTTCTGCGGGATCCGCGTGCAACGGCCCTCGCCGTTGAAGGTCCACCCGTGGTAGCCGCATTGCAGCTGCCCGTCGAGGATCCATCCCTTGGAGAGGCGCGCGTGCCGGTGCGGGCAACGATCGTCCATCGCAACCGCGTTGCCGGCCCCGTCGATCCATAGGACGAGGTCGCGGCCGAGCAGGGTGAACGGCTTGGGGCCGTCCTTGAGCATGCACGCCGGAATGACGGGGTACCAAAACTTCCGGAGGAGCGGCTGTTGGGTCACCAGCACCGGGTTCAGCGGGTCAGGGGCTTCGCCTCGTTTCGCGACGCGGTATTCTCGAGGCGGGCCATTCGTGTGTCGATTTGGGAGCGAATCGCGGGTTCATCCTGCTTGACGAGCGTGATGCCGTCGGCGACCAGCTCGCCGGAGACGTACACTTGCTTGAGGTTCCGGAGTCCGCAAGCCAGCACATAGGTGGCGATCGGGTCATGCACGGGGCCGGTGTCGGGCGAGCGGGGGTCCACGACGAGGAAGTCGGCCCACTTGCCCTTCTCCAGGCTTCCGACCTGGTCCTCGACATGGAGGATCTCGGCGCTGCCGATCGTATGCATGCCGAGGATGTCCCTCACGGTGAGTGCGCCCGCGTTCTTGTAGAGGTCGCGGATCGCGTAGAGGCCGATGCGCAGGTTCTGGAACGGATCGGAGATGTCCGTGCAGGACTGGTCGTCGAGGCCCATGCCGATCTTCATCCCAGCCGCGCGGTAGGCGACGACGTCGGCGACGCCCGAGCCCAGCCGGCCATTGGAAGTCGGCTGCCAGCACATGCTCGCTCCCGAGGCCGCCGCCTCCCTGACGATCTCGGGGTTCGTCTGGACGAAATGGGCGAAGATGAAGTTCGGTCCCAGGGCGCCCGCATCCCGATACCAGGCGAACTTCGCCTGCTGCTCGGCCACCCGGTCCGGGCTCTCCAGGAAATGCGCCTGGTTGATGAGCCCGTACGCGTGCATGAACCTCGCCTCGCGCTCGGCGGCGTCCCTTGCCGGGGCCAGCTGCACCCAGCCGCTGATCGCCATCTTGAGAAACCTCGGATTGCCGGAGAACTGCCTCGCGTAGGCGAGCACCCGCTCAAACCGCAGCCGGATCTCGTCCTCCGTCCCGAGGGGAACGATGCTCACGCTGTCGATGAACCGGATGCCCGAGTCGAGCTTGGCCCTGATCTGGCTTTTCTCGTAGGGCTCCTGGTCGGGAGGCGGAATGTCCGACTTCTCGCCGGCCCCCACGGAGTGCTGGCCGCCGCCAAGGCCTCCCGAGTAGGTGAAGTCATACGCGGTCGTGATCCCGTTGCGAAGGTAGTCGAGCGAGCCGTGCAGGCAGAACCAATAGATGTCCTCCGGCGTGGAGTAGCGGTTTATCCGGTTGATCGCCGCCAGCCAGCCGTAGAGCGTCGAGTCGTGGCCGAGCCCGCGCAGCGGGCTCTGGAACAGGTGGCTGTGCGCCGATATGAAGCCCGGCGCGACAAACCTGCCCTGCGCGTCGAGGGTCGCGGCGGCCCGCACCTCGGCGGGGGGATCGCCGGGCCCGATCTCGGCGATCCGCCCGTCCTCGCCAACCACCAGGTAGCCGGCAAACGGCGTCGCGCCCGGCTGCACCGTGATGATGAAGGCGTTCCTGACCACGAGCTTGTTGGCCGCACTGGCCGGAACCGCCAGGGCGCAGGCGAGCACGAAAAGCTGGAAAAGGACGCGGACGCCGCGGGTCGGGGGCATCGCGCCGCCGTGCCCTCCGCCCAGGGCGGGGATTTCAGGCATATGCTTGGCTGCGATGTCGAAAGGGAAGGGGATCGGCATCTCATTCGCATGATCCATGCCATTTGAGCCAAGGCCCCATATCGATGCGAAGAGGCAGCTTGTGATGTTGGTCCGGCGCCTGCTTAACGTCCCCAGATGGAAAAGAGCCCCGCGACCCGCCCGCCGAACGGCCTTGTCTATGGATTGGACGACCGGATGCCGCCGGCCACGGCGCTGCTGGTGAGCCTCCAGCAGGTGTCGGCCATGGTGGTCGGCGTCATCACTCCCGCCCTCCTCCTTGCCAATATCCTCAAGTTCCCGGCCGCGGACACCGCCTATCTCACGAGCATGGCGCTTCTCTCCGCAGCGCTGGGCACATTCCTCCAGACGACCCGGATCGGGCCGGTGGGATCGGGCCTCCTGAGCGTCACCGGCACCAGCTTTGCCTTCATCCAGCCCCTGATGCAGGCGGGACAGGCGGGCGGCCTAGCCCTCATGTTCGGCATGGGGCTCGCGGCCGCTCCCGTTTCCCTTGTCCTGGCCCCCTTCCTGCCAAGGCTGAAGCGGGTGTTTTCGCCGCTCGTCTGCGGGATCGTCGTCCTGTTGATCGGGATCTCGATCATTCCCGAGGCCATGTACGGCATCGTGGCGCTGCCCGCGCCGGGCGTCCCCCCATGGTCGGGCGCGGCCATCGCGGCCTGCGTCATCGCCGCGGTCGTGGCCGCCCAGGCCGTCGGCCAGCCGTGGACCCGCCTGGCCGGGATCCTATTCGGCGTAGTGGCCGGATACGCCGCGTGCGCGGTCTGCGGATGGCTGCATGCGCCTCCCCCCAATGAGAGCGGATGGATCACGATCCCGAGGCTGCTGCCCCACGGGCTCGCCTTCCGCTGGGATTTCTTCCTTCCGTTCGCGTTCATCTATGTCGTCTCCGTCATAGAGTCGCTGGGTGACATGACGGCGACCGCCCAGCTATCGGGCCTGAACACGCGCGGCGCCGAGCATGGACTTCGCATGCGGGGCGGCATCTTCGCGGACAGCCTGACTAGCATCGTGTCGGCGCTGATAGGATCCTTTCCGAGCACGACTTACGCGCAGAACAACGGGGTCATCCAGATCACGGGGGTGGCGAGCCGGTACGTGGGGCGGTGGATGGCGGCCATCCTCGCGATGCTCGCGCTCTTCCCGCCGGTCGCGCGCTGGGTGACCGCCATGCCTCCCGCCGTCCTGGGAGGGCTTGCCCTCCTGCTCTTCGGCTTGGTCTCGGTGGCGGGACTGAGGCTCATTTCCCAAGCCGGGCTCAACCACCGCAATGCCCTGGTGGTCGCCCTTTCGCTGGGCATCGGGATCGGGGCGCCCTCCCAGCCCCACTGGCTTGAGACCCTGCCGCCGGTCCTCCGCACCCTGCTCGAATCCGGGATTTCCGCCGGAGGAGTCACGGCCCTGCTGCTGAACCTCGTGCTGCCGGGTGGCCACGAATCCCCGATGGCCTTCGGCGCGGACTAGGAAGGAGGGCCGTCGCAGCGCGCGTCGACGCAAGGCGGACCTTGCTTCCCCAGTTGGCAGCCGCGTGCAATGGACTCGACGGCGCGCCGCCGCTGGCACATTCCTTGTCGGTTCCGCATCATGATACGCATCGAGACAGAAACCGGCTGGACGCTGATCGAGCATCGGGAACACGCCCGGCTTGCCGGGCGCATGGCGGCCCGCTGGGGAAACGACGAGTTCGCGCCCCCCGAGCCGCGCGCCGACATTCTCACGGCGGTGAACCGGCACGACGATGCGTGGGCGGAGCGGGACGCGGTTCCGTTCCTGACACGCCAGGGGCGGCCGAGCGCCTTCTCCCGGGAACTTGTGGGCACCTACAGCGCCTTCGAGGAGATAGATCTCGCGGACTACCTTGCCGTCCGGGGCCGGGCCACGGACGCCGTGGCCGCGGAAAGTCCCTACGCCGCGATCATCGTCTCCATGCACACGTTTGACCTGCTCACCAGCCAGGCCGACCTGCGGGGGATGTCCGATTCCGACAAGGTGCTCCACCGGAAGTTCCTGGACGGCCAGCTCATGCGGCAGGTGGAGCTCATAGACACCCTGGGCGGCGGCCAGGACGTCAACGAGGACCTCGCGCCCTCCCAGGTGCTCCGCGCCTTCGAGTTCCTCCAGGCCTGCGACAGCCTTTCGCTGGCCGTTTGCGTGCGGTTTCCCAGCGAGATCGCCCTGCGCCACCGTCACGCGCGGCGCGACGAGACGTTCGCGGAGCTGATCTGCACGCCGCTCGGCGCCGACACCTATCGCGTCGATCCCTATCCCTTCGACGCGGATGAGCTGAACCTTTACGTGCCCGGCCGGAACCTGCCCGGAAAGAAGTTTGCGAGCGAGACGGCCTTGCGCGCGGCCTACGCCGCCGCGCCGGTCGAGCGCATCCCGGTGAAGATAGTACGGTGACGGGGATCCGCGGGAGCCTCTGAACAACATGGGGTCGTTGCGCGATGTCATCGTCCTCGTGGGTCCGAGCCTTGAGCCATGGCGCTGCAGCCGGTTTGAATGGAGGAGCGACTCCATCTCCGCGATCGACCGGGACGAGCCTGCGTTGGCCCTGGAAAGGGGCTCGTTGGTAGTTATACCGGGCCTTTACAACAGCCACACGCACATGGGTGACTCGTGCTTTCCCGACGGCGCGACCGGCCTGACATTGGAGCAGGGTTTTTTCCGGCCGGAGGGATTCAAGTACCGCAGGCTGGCAAGTATCTCTCGTGCGGAGCACCTGCCGCATGTGGTCAACCACCTCCGCTACATGGCCCGCACGGGCACCGTGGGACATATCGATTTCCGGGAGCAGGGCCCGCCGGGAAGCGAGCTTCTGCGCGAAGCCTCGCGCGTGACCGGGGTCGAGTCGGTCATCCTGGGCCAGTTTTCCGGCGTACCCTTCGACGATGCCACGCTCGCGGCGAATGACGCTCCTCTGCCCGAAGCCGCGAGGCGCGAGGCGGAGGCCATCCTGGCCGCGGCGGACGGCTTCAGCGAAAGCACGATGAATGACCTGACGGACCGGGCATGGCGCGAGATCCGCGAGCTTACCCAGAAGAGCGGAAAGCTCCGGGCGATACACTGCCTGGAGAACGCCGGCTACCGCGACGTGAGCCTCGCCCGCGCCGGACGGGGCGATCTCGCCCGGGCCATCGACCTGTACGACCCGCACCTTATCGTGCACATGACGGTCGCGAATGACGCGGAGATCGCGCTTTTGGCATCGTCCGGCAAGACGGCGGCGCTCAATCCCCGGGCGAACGCCAACCTCGGCCTGCCGCTGCCGCCGGTGCGCGCTCTGATGGAGTCCGGCGCGAACCTGCTCCTCGGCACGGACAACGGACTGCTGAACAGCCCGAACCTGTTCGCGGAGCTGGACTTCACCTACAAGCTGGCGAAGAGCCAGTTTGGGGACGCGGTGCGCCCCGATCCGCTCGCCATCCTGCGCATGGCCACGGCGAACATTCAGGGCGTCCTCGGAAACGACCACCCTGGCCGGCTTGAGCGCGGCCTTCCCGCGACCTTTGTCGTGCTCGACTTCAACCAGCCGCACCTCAGGGCCACGGAGCACATCCCGGCGTCGATCGTGACCCGCGTGACCCCGGAGGACGTCCTCGCGACGTTCCGCATGGGCAAACCGCTTTTTCAGGCGGAGGGATTTTCCTCCGCCGTAATCCCGTAAGCGCCATTCATCACGTCGTCGACAGCTCCCGCACGTGCAACCGCTGGAACAGGGAGTACGCTCCGGTCGCGAGCATCGCGACCGGCGACACGGTCTCGCTTGCCCTCAAGGATGCGAGCGACGGCCAGGTCCGGCCCGGCATGGCGCCGGCGGATTACTCCGCCATCGACCGAACCCGCATCCATGCGCTCACGGGTCCGGTCGAGGTTCAGGGCGCCGAGCCAGGCGACGCGCTTGAGATCGAGATACTGGACTTCAGGCACGAGGGGTGGGCCTGGACAAGCATAACTCCGGGCCTGGGGCTCCTGGGCGACGAGTTTTCCAGTCCCTACCTTCACCATTGGACGCTGGACGGTGGAATGACCCGGAGCATCCCCGGGGTCACGCTCGACCTGCACCCGTTCTGCGGGATCATCGGGGTGCAGCGGGCCGAGTTCGGCGAATTCCGCACCCGGGCCCCGGGGCCCTTCGGCGGCAACATGGACGTGCGGCACCTCGGGGCGGGCGCCCGGCTTTGGCTGCCGGTGTTCACTCCAGGCGCCGGCCTTTGCGCGGGCGACGCCCACGCGGCCCAGGGCGACGGCGAGGTCTCGATAAACGGGATGGAGGCGCCCATGACGGTGACGCTGAGGGTTCATCTGAGGAAGCGCCGGAAGCTCGACGGGCCCTACGCGGTCGTGCTGCCGTCGCTCGTCCCGACGCGCTATTCGACGAAGCCCTTTCACGTGTTCATCGAATCGCATGAGGACCCGCGCGAGGCGGCCCGCGCGGCGGTGAGGCGGGCGATCGTGCACCTGAATGAAAGGCTGGGGCTCTCGCGGGAGCTCGCCCTGGTCCTCTGCAGCGTGGTGCTGGACCTGAAGATCAGCCAGATCGTGAACGCGCCGACCACGACGATCTCGGCCTATCTTCCGGAGGCCATTTTCGATTGAGAGCGGATGCCAGGCTGTCAGGACTTGGTCCATGGATCCCATCGAGAAGAAACTGCAGGAACTCGGGCTTACACTGCCCGGGCCGCCGGCGCCCGCGGCGAGCTACCTGCCGTTCCGGATCAACGGGAACACGCTCATCCTCGCCGGAGTCATCTGCATCAGCGAAGGAAAGGTGACACATGCCGGGCAGGTCGGCCGGGACCAGACGGTCGAGACGGGCTATGCCGCCGCCCAGGTGTGCGCGCTCAACGCCCTCGCGTCCATCAAGGCGGCGCTGGGCGAGCTGGACCGTGTTCGGGATTTCCTCTTTGTCTCGGGCTACGTCAACGCGGTGGCGGGTTTTGACCAGAGTCCCCAGGTCATCAACGGGGCGAGCGATCTCTTCGTGAAGATGTACGGCGACCGCGGCCGCCATGCACGCGCGGCGATCGCTGCCGCGGGTTTGCCGCGCAATTCCACGGTTGAGATCCAGGTCACGGTGACGTTCGAGTGACGTCGGGCTTCGGCCCATTCCTGGATTTCTCAGTGAGGGCCGGCCGCGGAGACGGCGCGCTTTGAAAATTTAATTTTCATTTTTCAGAGCTGATTTCCACGTTGGATGTCCGCGCTTGAACTGTCCGTCAAATGTGGTCGTCCGGAGTGAAAAACCTATGAAATAAGGTGTTCTGAGGGCATTCCCTCATTGCGGACGTTGACGTCTCCTTTCGCATACGCAGAGGGTCTGCAGTCGTCAAAGCCATGGATCCTAATTTTAACGCCGCGACTCGATCTGGAACGTATAAGTGGGAGGGCATAGGCTCCCTAGAAATTCCTCCGGCGGTGTGGATCGAGGTGCTCGAAAAGTTTTTGAAGGCAGTCCGGCCTGTGAAGATTAAAATTAAGGTTAAGAGCGCGGCGGATTCGCGAAAGGATCTGGATGCGCCGGAACCGAAATCGCCCGACTGTGTCGATGGGCCAAAATTTCGCCGCGATTGATACAAGACTGGCCGCTCAACTTTTTTGCCATCTCCTCGATAACAACATGACTACCTGAAAACTCGCGCCACTTACTTGCCGGCCCCAGCGAGGACAGCGCCATCACACCATGGACGTAATCGCGATTGACACACCCGGGGCAATTGGGCGCCCGGGCCATCAAGAACCAAGAGCCCTCCGAACGGCGGGTGACATCAAGGCACAAGGGTTTGGTCCAGCCGGCTTGAATGAGACGGGAATGAACGGGGGGGAATTGGCGGCTGCCGCGCTCGCGGGCCCCGTTCCGGGCATAAGCCCGCGCGAGCAGGCCTACACGCTGGTCGCAATTCTCGCCATTGTCGACGGGGTGGTGGCGGCGAGCGGGATTCTCCTGGGGCTTACGCTGCGGTCGCTTCAGCGAAGCGGGGAATATTCGATCGCCACCGAGTTGTTCCAGGGCGGCGCCCGGGCGGAAAGCTGGGTTATCGGCGGCGCCGCGCTTTTTGTGTGGCTCCTTGGGTTTTTCCGCACCTACGAGGTGGAAAACATCTACCGCCTGCAGTTCTGGGCGAAGAACATGATCAAGGCCAGCACCCTATGGGTGCTGATCTGCCTTGCGACGATCGCCTTGTTCCAGGTTACGAAGTACACCCCCCGCCTGGGGCTGCTCTACGCGGTGGTATGCGTCATCGCGCTCCTTTCGGTTTGGCGCCTTCTCGCATTCGCGATCCTGATCCAGCCGCGGGTTCGCTTTGGCGCCAGCGCGCGCCTCATCTGTGTCGGGTGGAACGGCAAGGCCGAGCACCTCCGGCAGGCCGTTCGCAACGACATATCGCAGCTGAGCGAGATCATCGGATGCGTGCCGGGACCGGGCGCGAAGCTCGGCTGCCGCCCTCCCGCCGAAGTCTCGATCCTGGGCGGATTTTCGCACCTGCCGCGCCTGGTCCGGGATTGCAAGGCGACCGGCATCATCCTGGCCGACCTTTCCATCCGTTCGGCCGACATCAAGCGCCTCGTCGTCTACTGCCAGCGCCAGTCGCTCGATTTCAAGATGATCCCGGGATATTTCCCGGCGCTCAGCGCCGGGCTCCAGGTCAAGACCCTGAACGGCGTCCCCCTGCTCGGGGTGATGCAGCTGCCGCTCGACAAGTCCCTGAATCGGGTCGCAAAGCGGGTTGTCGACATCGTAGGCGGCCTCGTCGGGCTCATCCTCTCCATCCCGATCATCGCGCTGTTCGGGCTCTTCGTCATCATCGAGTCCCCTGGTCCGATATTCTACAAGCAGCTCCGAATGAGCCGAAGCGGCCGGACCTTCCACATCCACAAGATCCGCAGCATGCGGATGAACGCCGAGGCCAAATCCGGCGCCGTGTGGGCGACCCGCGACGACCCGCGCAGGCTCAGGGTCGGCTCCTTCATGAGGCGGTGGAACATCGACGAGCTGCCGCAGTTCCTGAACGTGCTCA
Organism: Opitutaceae bacterium; assembly: GCA_003140665.1. Lineage (GTDB taxonomy): Bacteria > Verrucomicrobiota > Verrucomicrobiia > Opitutales > Opitutaceae > Palsa-1447. The sequence continues at coordinate 1,970 of PLKS01000156.1, read as the reverse complement.
CGGGCGAGATGAGCCTAGTGGGGCCCCGCCCGGAGAGGCCCGAGCTCGTCGAGCGCTTCAAGGACGAGATCCTGAATTACAACGCGCGCCACGAGGTGAAGTCCGGCCTGTCCGGCTGGGCGCAGATACACGGATTGCGGGGAGACACCGACCTGAAGAAGCGGATCGAGTTCGACCTGTACTACCTGGAGAACTGGTCGCTCATGCTGGACGCGTACATTCTCGTCGCGACCCTGTTCAAGAACAAGAACGCCTACTGAGATGGGGCGCTCATGCAGAAGAGGCCCCGTGGCCCGAATATTTCTAGCTGCTTTGATGAGGCGCCCGAGGATCGTTGGGCGAGGCCTGGTCGTCCTGGCGGGCGCGCTCGCGCTCAAGGCCCGTGCCGCACTCTGGGAGGATCCGCTCTGGGCGCTTTCCGGCCACGCGAGCGCAACGGCCGGGTACGACAGCAATCTTTTCGCGATCAACGGCGGCCCTGGGGACGCATTCGCGTCCTTCAGGCCCTCACTCGACCTCTTTCGGAAGGATTCACTGCTGAGCTTTGACGCCGAGGCATGGGTCGACTGGACCGCGTTTCTCAGCCAGACCGGCAGCGACGCCACGGACCCTGGCTTTCGGATGACCCTGTCGTACCCGGCTAACGTCGAGACGTGGACCACCCAGGCCGCCGAGGTCCATTGGACGAGGACCACGGCCGTCAATGTCGACGTCGGCCAGCGGGTGAGCGTGGAGGACGCGCTTGCAAAGTACGAGGGCGACATCCTCGAAACGGGAAAGACCACGGTGGTAGGCAGGCTGCTGTTGGACAGGGACGAGTTTCTGGGAGCGGCATTCGACACGATCGACACGGCTTCGCTGGGAACAACCGTTAACTATTCTCCGAATGGCGTGTTCAGGTCGGGCGTGGGCTACGACCTGACGCTGGGCCGATCCCAGCCGAACAGCCCCGGCTTGGCCGCCCTCGATCAGACGGAACAGGCGTTCACGATTCGGGCTGAGGGGGAATTCACCCCGAAGATCACCGGCAAGGTGTCCGTGGGTGCCGCATATTCAGACTACACGGGCAGCTTTTCGAATTCCGAATGGGACATGGTCGCGGGGGCCGACGTCGCGTGGAAGCCCGTCGACCCGCTGGTCATCGACCTTCAGGCCGGGCGCGCGCCAAGCTTCAACGCAGACGGCGACATCGACGTCAGCACGAGCGTCATCCTTGCGGTAACGCAGGATCTTGGGCGCGGATTCTGGATCCGGGCCGAGGTGCAGGGAGGCCGGACGACCCATGAGCGAAGGGTGACCTACCGAACCGATGACATCGAGGGAGCCGGCATATCGGCGAACTATGACTTCACGGGGAAGCTCACCGCGTCGGTCGGTTGCGATTGGACGCACCAGGACTCCGACATGTCCCGGTACACATATCGCCGCTACGTGGCCACGGGTCAGGTCGCATACAAGTTCTAGCGCCCGATGATGATGATCCAGGAATCCAGCCCTTCTCGTCTTGCGGCATGGGCCCTCATGGGCGCCTTGCTGGCGCCGGGGGTGCTTCGGGGCGCGGACGCAGATACTACCGCCGCCAGCCAGGATCACGGAACAACAAGCCTCCCTTTTCCGCTTACCTCGGTGGTCGGAGACGACTACCGCCTCCAGCCGCTGGACCTCGTGGTCTTCGAGATGCTTGACGAGCCTGATCTCGAGACCCAGCAGCGCATTTCCACAAAGGGTGACCTGCGCCTTCCAATGCTGGGATCCGTGCTGCTGCTTGGCTTGTCGGTCCGCTCCGCCGAGGAGCAGCTCGAGAGCCTCTACAGAGTCCACGGCTATTATAAGCATCCCCAGGTCACTCTTTATGTGGCGCAGCACACGGAACGGATGATTTCCGTGATTGGGCAGGTCAACCGGCCCGACCGGATTGAACTGCCGATCGGAACCGACGAGATGGGGTTGGCTCAGGTCGTGGCTGTCAC
>PLKS01000131.1 GCA_003140665.1 Opitutaceae bacterium | reverse complement strand
ATGGCGCGACCGGCAAGGGCAACGACCAGTGCCGCTTCGAGCTCACCTACATGGCGCTCGCGCCACGCCTGCGGATCATCGCCCCGTGGAAGATCGACGCGTTCCGCGAGAAGTTCCCGGGGCGGGCCGAGATGATAGCCTACTGCCGCAAGCACAGGATCCCCGTCGAGGCCTCGCTCAGGAAGCCGTACTCGATGGACCGGAACCTCCTCCACATATCGTACGAGGCCGGGATCCTCGAGGACCCGTGGTTCGACCCGACGACGAGGGCCAACAAGGCGATGTTCAAGCTGTCGGTCTCGCCGGAGGACGCTCCCGACCGGGCCGAGCACGTCGAGCTCGACTTCGAGAGGGGCGACTGCGTCGCGGTTAACGGCAGGCGGCTCACGCCCGCAGGGGTCCTCAGGGCGCTCAACAAGCTTGGCGGCAGGCACGGCATCGGCCGTGTCGACCTTGTCGAGAACCGCTTCGTCGGGATGAAATCGCGCGGCGTGTACGAGACGCCCGGCGGCACGATCCTCATGCACGCCCACCGGCAGGTCGAGTCGCTCACGATGGACCGCGAGGTCATGCACCTTCGCGACTCGCTGATGCCCAAGTACGCCGAGCTCGTGTACTACGGCTTCTGGTTCGCCCCCGAGCGGGAGGCCCTCCAGGCGCTGATCGACGAGGGCCAGAAGTTCGTGTCCGGCACCGTCCGGCTCAAGCTCTACAAGGGAAACGTCATCACGTGCGGGCGAAAGTCGAGGTATTCGCTCTACGACATGAAGGTGGCGTCGATGGAGGGCGTGAAGAGCTGGTACAACCAGGACGATGCGACCGGGTTCATCCGGCTCAACGGGCTGCGGCTGCGCGCGCGCAGCATGGCGCAGCGCGGGCCGAGGACCTGAACCGGGCGGCGGTCAGAACAGGGCGTTCACCACGATCCCGACGGCGGTGATCGGCCCCGAGTCATTCAGCCCGTCAAGCGTGCGGTCGACCTTCTTGATCGTCACCTCGGCGCTGTTGTAAAGGCTGTCGTCGTTCAGCAGCTTGCCGAGCGTCCCCTCGCCCTTGGCGAGCTTGTCGGAGACGCTGCGGATGTCGGCGATCGATGCCCGGATGTCCGCGGCGGCCTTCGGGTCGTAGATCAGCGTCCCGAGCGTCCCCTGGCCGGACTTCACCTGCGCCATGATGCCCTCCGCGTTGGCCACGAACTCCTTCGCCTGGGCCGCGGCCGTCTGGATCTCGCCGACCGTCGCCAGGAGCTGGTCGTGCAGCTCGGGGGAGTTGACCAGCTTGCCCAGCGTTCCCTCGCCGTGGTTTATCTTGTCGGTGATCTGCTGGAGGTTGACCATGGTCGCGTTCAGGCGCGCCGTATTGTCGGTCAGGATCTTGTCGATCTTCTGGATGATTCCGCCGCCGCCCTTGGCGTCGCCGTTGATCGCCGTGCTGAACGAGCCCAGCGACTCCTGGAGCTGCTTGCCGAGCCCGCCGAGCTCCGACATGAGCGCGTTCAGGTCGGGCGTGCTCACCGTCTTGATCTCGGCGCCGTCGGCGAGGGGGGGCGAGCCGGGCGTCCCCATCTCGATCGAGATGTAGTTTCCGCCGATCAGGCCGGACATCTCGATGGTCGCCGTCGCGTCGCTCGCGATCGGGACCTTCGGGTCGATGAGGAGGACGGCCTCGGCGCGGCGGCCGGCAAGGCGCGTCGTCTCAACCGAGCCCACCCTGACGCCGGCCAGGCGCACCTCGTCGCCGTTCTTGAGCTGCTTGAGGTCGTCGAAGCCTGCGATGAGCTTGTGGCTGTGCTCCGCGAACAGCTTGCCGTCGCTGAGCGTCTCGAAAGTCACCCAGACGAGGGCGACCCCGAGGAGGAAGAATAGCCCGACTCGGGCGGTTTGCTGGGTGGTGTTCATAGATTGTCCTTGGTTTCGAGCTTCTTGAAGCGGGGATGCTCGATGTCTATCTTCGGGTTCAGGAAGTCGACGATCCGCGGGTCCTTGGACTTCGTGAGGTCGTCCGGGGAGCCGAGCGAGATCAGCTTTCCCGCCATGAGGATCCCCACGCGGTTGGCGATCGTGAGCGCGAGCGAACGGTCGTGGGTGACGACGATGCTGGTCACGCTGTACTCGTTCTTGAGCGTCGCGATGATCTCGCTGATCGTCGCGCCCATCACCGGGTCAAGCTCGCTCGTGGGCTCGTCATAGAGGAGGAGCTGCGGCTCCATGACGAGCGCGCGCGCTATGGAGACGCGCTTCTTCATGCCGCCCGAGAGCTCGGACGGGAACTGCTGGGCGGACTGCTCGACGGAAAGGATCTTGAGCGCGTGCATGACGCGCGCGCGTATCGCGTTCTCGTCGCCGGAGCGGTGCTCGCGGGGGTAGAGCGCAAGGTTGTCGTAGACGCTGAGCGAGTTGAAGAGGGCGCCCGCCTGGAAGACGAGCGCCAGGCGCACGCGGTCCCGCGACTCGGCGAGGGACGGGTCCAGGCCCTCGACGGTGACCTTGCCCGAGGTCGGGATGTCCAGGCCGGCGATGTGGCGCAGGAGCACGCTCTTGCCCGAGCCGCTCGGCCCCATGATCACGAAGATCTCGCCGGGCTTCACGTCGAAGCTGACGTTCTTCAGCACGGAGAGGTCCCCGAAGCTCTTCGACAGGCCCTCCACCTTGACGCTCACGGCGTCGGCCTCCGCCCCGGTGAACGGATTGCGGGTCTTGCTGCAGCTGGCTTCGAGGGATTCGGCGCTCATAGGAGGCTACATGAGCAGCTTGGTCACGAAGTAATCGAGCACCAGGATGAGGATGAGCGAGACGACCACGCCCCTTGTGACGGACGCGCCGATCTCGCGCGGGCCCCCGCGCGTGTTGAGCCCGATGTCGCAGCACACCAGGACGACGACGAAGCCGAACACCTCCGCCTTCGCCGTGCCGTTCATGACGTCCTTGAACTTCGTGTAGTGCCGGAGCGCCGCGAAATACGCCTCCGGGCTGATGCCGACCGAGCTCACGTACCGTGCCACGACCGAGCCGCCGAACCAGCCGACGATGTTGGCGATGATGATCAGGACCGGCATCATCACCAGCACCGCGGCCAGCCGCGGAAGGACGAGGATCTTCGCCGCGGGGATGTTCATCGTCGTGAGGGCGTCGATCTCCTGGTACACCTTCATCGAGGCGAGCTCGGCCGTTATGGCCGATCCCACCCGGCCCGCGAGGAGGACGGAGGTCATCATGGGCCCGAGTTCGCGCGCCATGGAGAGGCCGACCAGGCTTCCTATGAACTCCTTGGCCCCGAAGCCCTCCATCGCATAGCCCGCCTCGAGCGCCAGCACGGTCCCAATGAAGAAGCTCAGGATGGCGACGATTGGGAGCGTCGTGTAGCCGATCATGTAGCATTGCTCGATGAAGCGCGCCCCTTGGCGGGGGAGGGTGCCGGCGTACGAGAGCGACTGAAGCAGCAGCTGCACCACGCTCCCAACACCCTCGAGTACCTTGGTGATCTGCTTCATTTCAACGGCTTGCTTGCCCATCCTTGTTCAATTTGTCGCCGAAATCGAATCCTAAGATGCGCCATCTGGGGCCCGATGGCAGCCGGCGCATCCCGAGGACCGGCCCCAGGTGGAACTCNNGAGCCGGTCGTGGGAGTCGTGCCGCCATGTGACGGCGTCCCAGAGCAGCGACGTGCGCGACTCGCCCGTGGGGCGGCGGTCGAAGCGGTAGATCGCGAACAGCGGCGACCAGCTTTCCCGCATGTCCTGGTTGTCGGGGAAAAAGACCTCGGTCGGGCTGAGGATCTGCACCTGGCGGCTGCCGGCGCCGTTGTCCCAGATGCTGACGAGCGGCCATATGTGCCGCTTGTAGGCGGGCGCCACGGACGGGTGCGGCACGCTGGTCTGGTCGAGGGACCAGTAGAGGAAATAGAAGAACTGCGTCTTTGACTGGTGGATGTCGCCGTCGTCCCACTGCGTCCGGTGCCAGAAAGGCCAGCCTATCCACGTCGAGTCGGTCCCCTTGATGTTGGAGTGCGTGAAGAAGGGCCCCCAGCGGTCCACGACCCTGTCGGTGCCGTGCCCGTGGACGAGGAAGGGCCAGAAGTAGCGGCGCTCGCTGTAGCGGTAGGGCGACGTGCGCTCGGTGTAGCCGAAGAAGGGCCACGCGTAGTTCTCGCTGACCGCCTCCGGGCTTCTCTCGCGCGTGTAGAACGGGAGGAAGCCCACCTCCGTGGCGGGCGCGGTGCCCTCGGGCGAATCGGGAGGCACTTCGAGCGTGTTGTCCCAGATGAGGGGCCAGAGGCAGTAGAAGTGCCGCGCGGTGCCGGGCCCCTTCGAGGCGCCGAAAAGCGGCCAGATCGCGAACCCGTTCGTGGAGCCCGTCATCACCCGGACGATGGGCCACGGGGTGTAGGTGGTGTGCGTGCCCTTCTTGAGGCTCTCGACGAAGATGGGAAACAGCACCCACGAGAGCCGGTCGAAGGTCAGGCGGTACTTGATGCTCCCATAGATCGGGAGGAGGGCGTGGTACGTGTCGATGGGGTCCCCCGTCTCGTGCGAGAAATAGACGGGCCAGACGTCGAAATGCCGGTCGGTCGGCCCGCCGGCCCTGGAGATGCGTTCGGGTATGCCCTCATGGTTGATGAGCTCGAAGATCGACCACTTGAAGGAGCCATCGGGGTAACGCCTGTAGAAGAAGAGGGGATAGAGGACGTCGGTCCTCACGCTCTCGCTGCCCACCACCTCCAAGTAGAACGGGCGAAAGCCGGACGAATGCCCGGCGTCCGGGCCGGGCGTGGGCCCCGAGAAAAGCAGGGGGCCCAAAGACGACCACGACTCCGTGTTGCCAAGGGGATCCTCGCGGAGCACGTAGACGGGCCACGCGTTGACCTCGTCCGCCTGCGCCCGGAATGGCGCCGCCGCCGCGGCGAGGCCGAGGAAAGCGGTGAGCCTGGCGAATGTCATGGTCGCTGGAGCCTCAGGTAAGGGAGGTCCAACGGACTATGCCCAGGGATGCAAAATCGGCAAACATTTACAGCGGAATAGATTGACCTTGGACGCCTCGAACTCCCCGGGGTTCCGCGCACGGTCCCCTTTGACGCCCGCAGCGCGGGTTTTGCCCGGATGGCGGCGGACCCCGCCATTCAGGCGGAGACGCTCGCGCCCGGGGGCGGTGCGTCAAAGGCGCCCGCGCCGACGCCTGCCAGTTCGACGGCCTCCCCAAGCGCGCGAACCGGTTCCTCGCGGCCCTCGTCGGTGAGCTGGAAGGTGCCCCAGTGGATCGCGATGCTCCTGCTAGCCCCGACGTCCCGGTGCACGCGCACGGCCTCGGACGGATTCATGTGCGCCGTGCGCATGAACCAGCGCGGCTCGTAGGCGCCGATCGGGAGCAGGGCGAGGTCGGGGGCGCCGCAGCGCCTCCCTATCTCCGAAAAAAGGGTCTCGTTGTATCCCGTGTCCCCCGCGAAATAGCAGAGCCGCCCGCCGGCCCTGAGCATGAAGCCGCCCCAGAGCCTCCGGTTGGTCCCGAAGGGCCGCCGGCGGCTCCAGTGCAGCGCAGGGACGAGCATGGCCTCTAGCCCCGGCGCCCAGGCGTGGGTCTCCCACCAGTCGAGCTCGACGACCCGCCGAAGGCCCGCGCCGGCGAGCAGCGAGCGGTGGCCCAGGGGCGCGACGACCAGGGGGTCGTCGCGACCGGCCAGCCGCCGCAGCGTCGGAAGGTCGCAGTGGTCGAAGTGGTCATGGGAGAGCAGCACCACGTCCACCCGGGGCATCGCGTCGAAGTCGACGCCGGGCGGCGCGACGCGGCGCGGCCCGGCCCAGGGGACGGGACTTGCCCGCTCGGAGAAGATGGGGTCGGTGAGGATCGTCGCGGAGGCGGTCCGAAGCAGCACCGTCGAATGGCCGACGCAGGTCGCAACGATCCCCTCCGGCGCGGGCGCGGGCGGGAGGGGCTGCCGGGCGACGTCGACCCGCTCGGGCCACGGCGCGGCCCGGCTCGTCAGCTTCCATTTGATGAGGTCAAGCAGGCCGCGGTCGGATTCCTCGCCCGGGTTGAAGAAGGTTTTCCCGTCGAAGTGGTCGGAGGTCGCATGCGGCATCGGGGATCCCAATGAAGCCGAATGGATGGCCGCCGCAATCCCGCGCCGAAGATAGGACTGCTGACGGGCGGCCTGTCCGGCGGGACCGCAATCCGCTTGCCCGCGCCGCCGCGCCCGGCATATATGCCCTCGGCCTTGGAGCGCGTCCCACCGTGACCACGAACCCATTACCTCTGAGGGTCTGTCTCCTGCTGGGCTGTTCGCTGATCCCGGGTTCGCGGTCGAGCGCGGGACCGTTCAGCCTGATCTCCGACAACGAGAAGCTCACCGCCGTGTCCTCGAGCGCCCACAACGGCTACGTGCGTTCCAGGCTGCCGGACGGCTCGTTCCGGCCCGAGACGTTTGCGTTTGGCGAGGGCGGCCTGATGGGCGCATTCCTGATCCGCGACCCAACGTTCGACGATGTCGGCTTCACCGAGATCGCGAACATGCTCGCCGGGCCGCTTGCCGGCCAGAATTACGTCCCCGCGCGCGGCGCCCGCGCGACCAACCTGCTGCTCATGGTGTACTGGGGCGAAACCACCGGCGGCATAAACACGATGGACGGCGCCCTGAAGGATCAGCTGAACTACGCCAACGCCAGGCTGCTGGGCTTCGACACCGAGGGATCCATCCAGGCGATGTCCGACGCCACCACGGTGTTCTTCGGCAGGTCCTTCCGCTCGAACATGCTCGACGCGCTGCATGCCGACGTGCTCAGCGCCATCGAGGTGAACCGCTACTACGTGATCCTGCGGGCATTCGATTTCCAGGCTGCGTGGAGGGACCGGAAGATGAAGATGCTCTGGGAGACCCGCTTCAGCCTTTCCGAGCGCAGGCACGATTTTGAAAGGGATCTCCCGGGGATGGCGCAGAACGCCTCGTTGTATTTCGGCCGGGACAGCTACGGGCTGGTGATGAAGCCGATACCCGAGGGCCGTGTCCAGGTGGGCGAGGCCAAGGCGGTCGACGACCAGCCGGACGCGGGAGACGACGACTCGATCGAGGACCCGTCGGGAATGGCCGGCGACTGGAAGGGCGTCACCTCGGCCTTTCCCCCGCTGGTGCTTCACGTCGACCCGGCCGGGGGATCGACCTTCGAGAGCCCGCGGCAGCATGCCAATGTGGCGGCACGCGTTTCGGAGGTCGCGGGCGCCGTCGTCATAAGGGTCCCGGGATGGGGTGTGATCGTCCGGGGAAAGCTCAAGGGCGACCGGATCACCGGCACGATCTCGCAATATGGCAGGAGCGCGTCGGTGACCCTCACCCGGGCCGCGGGTTCGGCTGTCGGGTACCCCGAGAAAATCGACCTGAAATCCCGCGGGGGCCCGCCCGAGAGATGAATCCCGGCGGATCGCCGCGAGCCCGCGGCGCGGAAAGGGCGCCATGCGCATAAGCGGCGGCCTCGCCCGCGGGATCGAGCTTTCCGTGCCAAAGGGCGATTCCGTCCGGCCCGCGACGGACGGGATGCGGCAGGCCGTGTTCTCGAGCCTGGGCGCCCGGGTCGAGGGCGCGCGATTTGCGGACCTGTTCGCGGGCAGCGGGGCCTACGGCCTCGAGGCCTTCAGCCGGGGCGCGTCGGGCGGCACGTTCGTCGAGCGCAATTCCAGGACGGCGGCCTGCCTGCGCCGGAACATCGCCGCCGTGTGCCGCAGCCTGGGGAAGGGCGGCGGGGAAGTCGTCGCGGTTGAGGCCGACGCGCTTTCGCTCCCCACCGGGACGGGAGCGGCGCCCGACCTCATCTTCGTCGACCCTCCCTATGAGATGATCGGCGAGATCGCGCCGGCGCTCTTCGGCAAGCTGTCGGCCGCGCTGGGCCCGGATTGGAAGGGGCTCGTCGTCTTTGAGATGCCCGGGGAGGAGCGGCTGGAACCCCCTGGCTGGAGCTGCGCCAAGCGCCTGGGCCGCGGCACGCGCCAGCCGAGCGTCGCGTTCTTCATGCGCGCTCCCTGAGTCAGGGGCCGGACTTCGCGATGGCGAGCGCCGCGACGAGCGCCGTCTCGGTCCGAAGCACCCGCGGCCCGAGATGGGCCAGCACGAACCCGGCCTCCCTGAGGACCGCGCGCTCGTCCGCCGACCATCCGCGCTCCGGGCCGAACGCAAGGGCGAGGGGACGGATCCCGGAGGCCGGCCGCAGGCGCCGGGGAGCCTCGTAATTGTCCAGCGCGAACCGCGGGCCCGCGGCCGGAAGCGCCCCGATGGAACCCGCAAGGCTTGGATCGTGGGCGATGTCCGGGAGCCGCGTGTCGAACGCCTGGGCTGCGCCGTCGAGCAGGTGCCTTCGCCACTCGAGGCCCTTCCAGAGCGTGCTTGCGGCATATCCGGGCTCTCCCTTTTCGGAACGGAAGAACCGCATCGAGGCGACACCGAGAGACGTCGCCTCATTGAGGATCTTGCGGGCGGTCTGGGGTCGCGGAAGAGCGACGACGAGGTGGATCGGGTCGGCGGGCGGGGGCCCTTCCAGGGGCTCGAAGCCGAGGGCGATGGAATCGGGCCCGATGTGCACGATCCATCCCTTTCCCCTCGGGCCGTTCACGATCCCGGCGTCGAAGAGGTCGCCCTGTCTTCTCCTTAGAACGCGGATCAGGTGGAGCGCGCGGGGATCCGCGAGCGCCAGCGGCGCTTCGACCTCGCCGGCTTCAAAGAGTATCAGGTTCATTGGCGTGGGTTCGGTTCGGGACGCATGCGGCCCGGCCGGATGGGCCCGGGAGGCGGTTCATGGGGTATTTAACCTATCGCACCGGGGGGCCCCTTCGGAGTCCAAACCCTACAATGAATACGAATATTGCCCATATGTTTCGGTCTCCCGCCTCTTCGCTTCGCATAGCGGGGGGGCTCGGTCTGCTGTCAATGGCCGGGATTTCAGCGCCCACGCTCTCGGCGTCGCCGCTCCTGGCCGAGGTTTCCGTGAACATCGTGCTCGATCCGGCGCCGCCCCCGCCGCGCCACGAGATCGTTGTTGAGCGCGACCGTCCGGGACCGGACTACCTCTGGATCGATGGCTACTGGGACGGCAGCCCGGGCCGCTATGTCTGGGTTGCCGGTCGCTGGGACCGTCCGCCCCATCCCCACGGCGCCTGGGTCGCCCCTCACTGGGACCGGGACCATGACGGGCACTATCACATGACCAAGGGTGAGTGGCGGTAACGGCTGACGGGGCGCCGAATGCCCCGGCACCGTGAACTGCGTTCGACCGATCGGCCACCCGGGCCGACCGGTCACGACAGGATTTCGTCGATCGACTTCAGCTCGTCGGCGCTGATCGACAGGTTCCTGAGCGCACCGAGGTTCTCGTCGATCTGGGAGGCCTTGCTCGCTCCTATGAGCGCCGAGGTGATCGCGGGCTGGCGGAGCACCCACGCGAGCGCCAGCTGCGCGAGCGACTGTCCGCGGGCCCTTGCGATGGCGTCCAGCCTGCGCAGCCGCGTTCGCTTGTCCTCCGTGATCTGCTCCGGCTTCAGGAACCGGGGATCGTGCCCGGCGCGCGAGTCAGCCGGAATCCCGGCCAGGTACCTGCTCGTGAGGAGACCCTGCGCAAGGGGGCAGAACGCGATGCCCCCGATTCCCTCGCGGACGAGCGTCTCGAGGAGCCCCTGCTCGGGCGCCCGGTTGAACATGCTGTATTTCGGCTGGTGGATGAGGCAAGGGGACCCCAGCTCCCGCAGGAGCCCGGAGGCGCGGCCCGTCTGCGCGGGATCGTAGTTCGAGAGCCCGGTGTACAGCGCCTTGCCGGACCGGACCGCGTGCGCGAGCGCCCCCATGGTCTCCTCAACGGGGGTCTCGGGATCCGGTCTGTGGCTGTAGAAGATGTCGACATAGTCCAGCCCGAGCCGCCCCAGGCTCTGGTCGAGGCTGGCGAGGAGGTACTTTCTCGAGGCCCAGTCCCCGTAGGGCCCCTCCCACATGTCGTAGCCCGCCTTCGTGGAGACGATGAGTTCGTCGCGGTGCGCCGCCAGGTCCTCGCGGAGGATCCGGCCAAACGTCGTCTCAGCCGACCCCGGCGGCGGCCCGTAGTTATTCGCGATGTCGAAGTGGGTGATGCCCTGGTCGAATGCCCGGAGGATCAGGGCCCGGCTGTTCGCATGGTCGTCCACGCCGCCGAAATTGTGCCATAGCCCGAGCGAGATCTTGGGGAGCTTGATCCCGCTGCGTCCGCAACGCCGGTAGAGCGCGGGATTCGAGTAGCGTGTCGGGGAGGGAACGTGGGTCATGGGCGCCTGAGAGAGATGGTTCCGCGGGCGCGGTCCCGCAAACCCAATCTCGCGCCGCCCGAACGCTGCCTTCCAGCTGGAAGCTTGACGCTCCATCGCGGCGGGAGAAGCATCCTAGCCTCACAAGATGCGGTCGTAGTTTAGGGGTAAAACTCCTGCCTTCCAAGCAGGTATCCCGAGTTCGATTCTCGGCGACCGCACCAACTTTTTGGGACTGCGAGGCCATTTCGGCCCAACCATCGGCCACGGGCTACTTCGATTCTTGGCGAAGATGCTTTAGGAAGTCCCGTTCGAACAGATGGTAGATTAAGCTGCGCTCCTCAGCAAAAACGCATTCGATAACTTTACCGGGCAGGTATCGGTATACGACGCGATATCCGCCGACGCGTAGACGGTGGTAGCCAGTGAGTTTCTCTCGAAGTGGCAGGCAATCGCCTCGTTCTGCTTCGATACCACGCAGAGCGAGCCTGATTCTTCTCCGAGATTCCGGCGCTAGAGTCTCGATGAAGCGCTTCACCTGCTCCCGCACCTGGACCCTGTATTTCATTCCCCAAGTTCGTCGAGAGGGTAGACGCGACCTCTTCCGGCTTCGGCGTCGGCAATTGCCTTTTGTGCTGCTGGATTGGCAAGAATCTCGGTGGTTTCAATCAAGGCTGCGAGATCGTCCGCCCCCATCACATAGGCCACGGCCTTTTCATGCCGGGTGATGGTAGCCATGCCGCCACTCTCGGCCTCGCGCACGAGTCCCGGGAATTGGCTCTGCGCCTCTTTTATGCTGTACGTACTTTTCATGGAATAAAGCCATACATTACCATAGGCATTGTCAAGGACTCAGGGGAAAATTCCTGTCCGATTCCTGCCAACATTGGTGCCGCTTCGTGCATGCTGATGCAAGGTCCTGCAACCTCGGCAAAATTGGCATCGGAAAGGCCGACGGCCCTGGAAAGCCAGGGTATTGGCCGACTGCGAAAGTCCCGGAAGACCTGGGCTTGCCGAGGCTTCAAGCCCGGCTCAGGGCATTTGGCTAGGGGCGGTGGTCAGGATCTCTGGATTTTTCCATCCATTAGAACCTCGTCGCCGTTCCTCAACATGTCCCTCTCTCCGTTGGGAGTGATCACGGTGCCGTCCTTCATCACCTTGGTGCCGTCGTTCATCCTGATGAAGTCCTTTGTCATCACGGACGAGTTCCCGTCCTTGATGATCATCACTTGGCCGTCCTTCATCATCACCCCTTCGGCCGTGATGTCCACCGCACCCGTGCCCGACCTCGTTATGGTGCCTCCGAAGGACATGTAGTCGCCCTCCTTCAGGGTCGTCCGGCCCGCGCCTGGAATGATGACCGTCCCGTCCGAGCGGATCTCCGTGCCGTCGCGCAGCTTCATGTCATCC
>PLKS01000269.1 GCA_003140665.1 Opitutaceae bacterium | reverse complement strand
CGCGACCACCGCAAGCTCGGCCGGGACCTGAAGCTCTTCGTCATCGACGAGGACGTCGGCCAGGGCCTGATCCTGTGGACGCCCAACGGCTCCGTCATCCGGCAGGAGCTGCAGAGCTTCATCGGCGAGGAGCTGCGCAAGCAGGGCTACTCGCAGGTGTTCACGCCCCACATCGGCAAGCTCGAGCTCTACAAGACGTCCGGCCACTTCCCCTTCTACAAGGAGTCCCAGTTCACCCCCATCGTCGAGAACGAGTCGCTCGCGCGGATCCTGCGCGAGGGATGCTCGTGCGCGGAGATGGTCGTCCGCCTGGAGGCCCTTTCGTCGCGCCTCGCGGCCCAGGTCAACGAGCGCACCGGCCGGGAGACCATCACGCCGGACCGGGTGAAGCCGGACGACCAGCTCCTCGACGGCTTCCTGCTGAAGCCGATGAACTGCCCCCACCACATCAAGATCTTCGCGTCCCAGCCCCACTCCTACCGCGACCTTCCCGTGCGCCTCGCCGAATTCGGCACGGTCTACCGCTGGGAGCAGTCGGGGGAGCTGAACGGCATGACGAGGGTGCGCGGGTTCACCCAGGACGACGCGCACCTCTTCTGCACGGAGGACCAGGTCGCGCAGGAGCTCCTCGGATGCCTCGCCCTCGTCAAGGTCATCCTCACGACCCTCGGCATGAGCGACTACCGCGTGCGGGTGGCGCTCCGCGACCCCGATTCCAGCAAGTACATCGGCCAAAAGGAGAGCTGGGACAAGGCGGAGGACGCGTGCCGCGAGGCCGCCAGGACCCTGGGGGTCGCGTTCACCGAGGAGCCCGGCGAGGCCGCGTTCTACGGACCCAAGATCGATTTCGTGGTGAAGGACGTGATCGGGCGCGAGTGGCAGCTCGGCACGGTCCAGGTGGACTACAACCTTCCCGTCCGGTTCGACCTGACGTACAGCGGCGCGGATAACCAGACGCACCGCCCCGTCATGATCCACCGCGCGCCCTTCGGCTCCATGGAGCGGTTCTGCGGGGTGCTGATCGAGCACTTCGGCGGGGACTTCCCGGTCTGGCTCTCACCGGAACAGGCGCGCCTGGTCCCCGTGAGCGAGAAGACGCTGGAATACGGCCGCGAGGTCCTTGGCCGGCTGCGGGCCGGCGGCGTCCGGGCCTCGCTCGACGAGCACAACGACAAACTCGGCGCCAAGATCCGCAGGGCCGAGATCGAGAAGGTGCCCTACACCCTCGTCCTGGGGGGCAAGGAGGCCGAGGCGGGAACGGTCAGCGTGCGAAGCCGGGCGCGGGGCGACGAGGGCGCGGCGGCGGTCGACGCGTTCCTCGCTAAAATCCAGGAGGAGATCCGGCTGCGATCGCTCTCGGAAAAGAAGAAGGCCCCCGGGGGTCCCGCGCCGGCCGCCTAGTGTTACCGCGTTACGTGCTGTCGGCAGACACGACTGTTGTTGGGCCTCCTGGCACTGGGTTATATCGCCAGATCATCCTTTCCGGAGTGGTGTTGGATCCAGTGACGAAATAGATGTCGAAAAGAACAAATGTACCAAGTCCAGGATCCTTGGCGCATAATGTTAATGGCGCGACCATGACCGCCAATGTCAGGAGAATATTCAAGATGCAGAGAGCGGTGTTAGGCCTTACCTCTGATTTTTCAGGAAGGATTTAACATCACTATGCGTCCCGCATAGGTGAAAGACTAGTGCGTCTTTCTCGCGCTGAAAAACCAGCCTCAAATCAAGTCCGCAGCGGCATTCCATGAATGGCTTAATTCGTCTGAGTCCAACACCCGCATGAAGGTGGGGATGGCCATAGGCCATGCCTGCAGCCTGCATAGCAAACATTACATCTTGGCGGCGGGCAGGAGGGACGCTGTTAAGGAAACGCGGCGTCGCCAACAATTTCACGGGGCAAGATCAGTCTCTGACGTGATCTCTCGCAGCTTTCCGGTACGCCGAGCCCGCGCAGATTCCGATTTCATGGCTGCTCCAGCCTTTGCGGATTCGTCAGAGGTCAAACCATACTCATTCGCAAAGTAGGCCGCGTCCGGCTCCATAACGGCAAAAGGGAGCCCGCGACGATTCACAAGCTGGGTCAATGCCATGGTAACGAATGATCCTGCATCAAGGCCTATGCTTTTGAGGACCGTGTCGCTTTCCTTCTTCAGATTACGGTCGATGCGCGTGCGGATTTGAACGGTGGCCATGCCTCAAAAGTGTTCAATCGGCCTCATGTAGTCAAGTATCGATGATCTCTTCGGGCCATCGCTTCAGGCGACTTCCACTTCCGAGGCCAAAATTCCGTCGTTTTCCCTCGTGCTAGGCCCTGGCACAAACGCTTCTTTTCGTCGTCCTTAGTCCGGGAGAAATACACGTGGCAGCATTCGAATCCCCCTCTCTCCGCCAATTTTAATCAACGGCCATTCATATCAGGGTGCTGTTGGCAACTGGTAGACAGAGAGATTGTTCGTAACGTCATCAATCGCGGCATAGTTGAATGCATTGGCATTGAGGGCCGGAAGATCGAATCTGGGGAAAATGTTGACCACCGTGTCGAGTCCGAATGCGCCCCCCTGACTTGCATCGACATTGTACTCTTGGACGAATTGCCCCCGCTTCGTGAATTCAACGATCTCGCTGGGGTGGAGCACGTCGGCATTCACGGCATCACCGTTTGCGGCCAGCAAATCTCCGTTCGGCGCGAATCGTAGGGCGAGTGGCCCGCGCAGCTCCGTTCCCGCAAATACGACGACGCCTAGGTCGACGGCGCTGCCCCGCTGGGCTGCATCCGAGATCGAATAGATCTTGTTGTCGGCGGTGGAAGCGACGTAGAGCGTGTCCGTATTCTGGTCGAAGGCGAGGCCGGTGGGACCGAGAATGAGGGCCGCGGCATTTGGAACATGCGCATACCCAGTGGCGATGACCGTTTTGCTAAGCAGCGTCACGCCGCTCGATTCCACCGAGATATCGAGACGCGCGACCGTGCCGTTCAGCACGTTCGAGACGAAGACGTGTGCCGTCGAGCCTTGATCATCGAGGGCCAAGTCCCAGGGGCCGTCGAGGCTAGCGGGATCGGTCCATGTCTGAACGACGTTTCCGTTTCGATCGATGACCTGAATCGCGCCTTGGCCGATGGTAGCGATTGTGCCGTCTGTGGTGGAAACGTTGCCGACAAGGACGAAGCCGCCCCTCAGAGCGCCGAGCGCGGTGCTGAGGCCCGGCAACGCGCTCGTAAGAAATGTGACAGCCGCGCCTGGCAAAGCGATTGGGCCTGTTGGTGTGAGCTTCACGATCGTTGTGCCCAGGCCCTGGAGGTTGGCGCCGTTGTTGAAGTTGCTGACCAGGACGTCGCCGGCGGCGATTGCGCCGCCCTTTGGAAACCCACTTGGCACGAAGGCGACGCCGTAAGGGTTCAGGTCGCCATTTGCCGGTATCGTGGTGGAGTTGACGAGCTGGGGAAGAAAGGCGGCACGCGCGCCGGCCGAGGACCACAACGCTGCCGATAGACTCAGGCTTGCAGCGAACATGAATCTGCAGCGGGGGCGAGAAGACTTCCGTTCTGCTTGTGCATCTAGCCACCTGTCGTGGGTTTTCATGGTCATGATTTTAAATATCGCCGAACATTACCGTACTATCTTGCGCGATTTCGATGGGCGAAGCCGTGGCAATGGGATTGATGACCGGCCACTGGGGCCAGGGTTCCGGGCCATAGCTCCAATTTCGGTAACAGGAGTGTTACGGTCTGCGCCCGTTCCGCCGCAGAGATCGTCTCGCGACAACATTTTCGACCCTTTCCCTCGTGCTGGTACTACTCCGTTAAGTGCTATCGGCAAGCACGACGCCGGACTCCGTTCCGCAGCAGTGGCAGAATCCGATCCAGCGCAGCAACCAGGGCCTCATCTGGTGGAGCGTGTGCTCCCACGTCACACCAGAATTTTTCTTACCCGCAGATGAACGACGGTGACGGATGGGTAGGCAAGAACGGCAGGGAGTAGAGGGTGATGAAAGCCTCGCCAGCTTCGTCCTTCGAAGTGGTCGGGGCCGAGATCCGTCTTCGCTCGCCGGAAATATTGCTCGATGTTCCATCGTGAGCGGGCTTGGCAAACGGCGCAAGGAAGTGAGGAAACTCCCTCGCGTGCTGCGCCAATCCCTGGGCGTCCTTTCCATCTGCCGTCATCCGTGAAGCGGACGGTAGAGAATGCCGATCCTTACGTAACAGAGTGGTACTAGACGGCGGCCTCGCCGCGCTCGTCCGTGCGGATGCGGATGACCTCCTCGAGCGGGAGGAGGAAAACCTTGCCGTCGCCGATCTTGCC
>PLKS01000124.1 GCA_003140665.1 Opitutaceae bacterium | reverse complement strand
TGAGCCGGGGCTCGATCGGCACGTCCTTGCGCTCCGAGTATCCGACGTTGTGAGGATAGGCCTCCTCCCCCACGAGGGCGCCCGAGGCGCCAAGGAGCTCCGCCGCCTTCCTTCGCGCCGCGAAACGCTCCATCCCGGCGAGCTCCGGCCCGGCAAGCTCGTTGAGGGTCGCGTTGGCGTCCAGGATGTCGAGGACGGGAAGCGCGTGCCGGACCCCGATCTCGAAGTCCAGCTTGTCGTGGGCGGGCGTGATCTTGAGGGCGCCGGTGCCGAATGTCCGGTCCACGGCGGCATCGGCGATGACGGGAATGGCGGCCCTGTTCAGCGGGCGCCAGACCTTGCGGCCGACCATGCCCGCGTAGCGGGGGTCCTCGGGGTGCACGGCGATCGCGACGTCGCCGGGAATCGTCTCGGGACGCGTCGTCACCACCAGCATGAATTGCCCGGGGGCGTCGGCGAACTCGTAGCGCACCTTGTAGAGGGTTCCGTTCACCGGCTTCATGATGACCTCCTCGTCGGAGAGGGCGGTCATCGAGGCCGGGCACCAGTTGACCATCCGCTTTCCGCGGTAGACGCGGCCGCGCTGGAAAAGCTCGGTGAAGGCCGTCAGCACGGCGCGGGAATAGGCGGGGTCCATCGTGAAATGGGTCCTGCCCCAGTCGCACGATGCGCCGAGCCTGCGGAGCTGCTCGAGGATGATCCCGCCCTTCTCGGCGCGCCATTCCCAGACCCGCTCGATGAATTTCTCCCGGCCGAAATGGTGCCGCGTCTGCTTCAGCCCCCGAAGCTCGCGCTCGACGACGGTCTGGGTGGCGATCCCCGCGTGGTCCGTGCCCGGGATCCAGAGCGCCGACTTCCCCTCCAGCCTCGCGCGGCGAACCAGGATGTCCTGGATCGTGGCGTTGAGGACGTGCCCCATCGTCAGCACCCCGGTCACGTTCGGAGGGGGCATGACGATGGAATAGGCCTCGCGGCCGGCGGCCGGCCTGCCGGCAAACACATCCGCGTCCAGCCATGCCGCATACCACTTCCGTTCGACCTCGCGCGGCTCGTAGCTCTTGGTGATCTCGGGCATGAAAGGTGCGCCAGCAAACCGGGACGCGATCCGACAGGCAAGTCCGCGGTGCGGCATCGGGGATTGAATCCTGCCGCGCGGGGGATTCACTGGGATGCTGACCATGTCCGACTTCCTTGATGAACTGGCGCGCGCGCGGCTCGCATTCAACGCCGACTCGGGCGGGGCCGACCGGATTGCGGCATGCAAGGGCTTCCTGAGGGAGGCGATGGCCGACCTCCGGGCCCGCCATGACCACGGGGCCTCTGGGCTCGAGATCGAGCACGGGCGGGCCGCGATCATCGACGTCATGATCTCGCAGCTTTTCGACCATGCCATCGAGCTCTACGCCCGGACCCGGGGACCCACGCCCGCGGCTGTCACGATGATCGCATTGGGGGGATACGGGCGCGGCGAGCTCGCCCCGTGGAGCGACGTCGACGTCATGTTCCTCTACCCGACGAAGTCCAAGGCCGCCGTGATCGAGCCGTTCCAGGCCCATCTCACCCACGAGGTCCTCTACCCCCTTTGGGATTGCGGCCTCAAGGTCGGCCATTCCACGCGGACCGTGGACGACGTGTTCGTCCAGGCAAAGAAGGAGATCCAGACGATGACGTCCCTCCTCGAGTCGCGCTACCTCGCCGGATCGGCCGCCCTATGCGACTCCTTCCTGCTCGCCTACAGGACCTTCTACATGACGGACGACCCGAAGGGCTACATCCTCGCGCGGCTGGAGGACCAGGCCGTGCGGCGCGCCAAGTTCGGCAACACGGTGTTCAACCAGGAACCCGACATAAAGAACGGCGTCGGCGGCCTGCGCGACTACCAGAACGCGCTCTGGATGGCTCGCGTGAAGCTCGGCATCAGCCGGATGGACGAACTGGCGGAGGACGGCCACCTCGGCGCCGTGGACGTGAGCGAGTTCAACCGCGCCTATGATTTCCTGCTGCGGGTGCGAAATGAGCTGCATTTCGAGAATCCGCGTCCGGCCGACGTCCTCAACCTGGACTCCCAGCCGAGGGTCGCCTGGAACCTGGGCTACACCCAGCCGGCCCTCCTTGCGCGCGTGGAGCGGTTCATGCAGGACTATTACCGCTCCGCGCAGACCATCTACCGGATCTCCACGACCATCGAGAGCCGGCTTGCCGTCACGATCGGCAGGAAATCGAGCGGCGCCAGGGCCTCGATCCGCGAGACCCTGAAGATCGCGCGCCTGCGCAAGGCGAGGCGCGTGGACGGGTTCATCGTCCGCGGCCGCGAACTCGCGGCGGAATCCCGGACCGTCTTCGAGTCCGACGCCGTGCGGATGATCCGGGTGTTCCGCCACTGCCAGCTGCTCGACTGCACCCTGGACTTCCACCTCGCCCAGCTGATCCGGGAGTCGCTTCCCCTCATGGCGAACATCTCATGGTCCCCGGACGCCAGCATCGCCTTCCGGGCCATCCTCTCGGAATCCGGGGCCGTCTACCCCGCCCTGCACAGCATGCACGAATTGGGCGTATTGGGACGGTTCATTCCCGAATTCGACGCCCTGACATGCCTCGTCCAGCACGAGTTTTATCATAGATATACCGCTGATATACATACACTTAATGCGATCCGAGAGCTCGACCTCATCTTCACCGAGGCGGACCCGATAAGGCTCAAGTACCGCAGCGTCCTGCACGAGATCACCGACCCGGCGCTCATCTACCTCACCCTTCTGCTGCATGACATCGGAAAGGCGGAGGGCATCCAGAACCACTCGGCGGCAGGCGTCCGGCTGGTGGGGCCCATCATGGAGCGGCTCGCCGTTTCGCCTCGCGGGCGCGAGCTTGTTTCATTTGTAATAAAGAATCATCTCGCGATGGCACGATTCTGGCAGAAGCGAGATGTTGATGATCCCAAGACTTCAGCCAGTTTCGCGGAATTGGTCGGCGACCCCGAGCGCCTTAGGTGCCTGTACGTGCATACGTTCTGCGACGCCCGGGGCACGTCCTCCGACCTCTGGAACAGCTACAAGGACACCCTCCATACCACCCTATATCGCAACACCCTCGAGCGCCTGAGGCGGGGTGCCGCCATCGATGAAAGCTATGAGGAGAAGCGAAAGATGACCCAACAAGAACTTATCGCCAGGCGGATCCCGGGCATAAGCGACGACGAGATCGCGGCCCATTTCAACCTCCTTCCGGACCGGTATTTCATCCTCACGGACGGAAGCGAGATCACGCTTCACATCCAGATGGTGAATAAGCTGCTAAAATCGATCTCGGCGACCGACTCGGTCGGGTCGCTCCGGCCGGTGGTGGACTGGAAGGACGACCTCAACCGCTCGCTCACGGTGGTCAACGTGGTCACCTGGGACCGGGCGGGACTCTTCTACAAGCTCGCGGGCGCATTCAGCGTCGCGGGCCTCAACATCCTAGGGGCGAAGGTCATCTCGAGGACCGACCATATCGCGATCGACACCTTCTACGTCGTCGAACCCGGCCGCGGCGTCGTCCAGAACGCCGCCGCCCAGGAGTCGTTCGCGAAGATCATCGAGTCCGCGCTGGTCTCAAGTTCGGACCTTTATCCCGAGATCCTCGCCCAGGCCAAGAAGATCGCGGCGAGCCGCTACATCTACTCGAACGGAGGCGAGTCCCTCCACAGCTCTTTTCCCCCCACGGTCGAGGTCTACCACGAGATCTCGATGCAGCGCACCATCGTCGAGGTCCAGGCGCGGGACCAGATCGGGCTGCTGTACCGCCTGGCCAAGGCGATCTTCGATTTTGGCTTCGACATCACCTTCGCGCGGATCGGAACCGAGCGCGGGGTGGCGATCGACACCTTCTACATCGAGAGCGCGAACCATGAGCCCGTGGAGGATGCCGACAGGCTGCTCAGCCTGCGCAATGCGCTGAACGAGGTCATCTCCCCCGCGCAGGTCCCGGTTTCCGAGGGCAGCTGAGGCACCCCTGCGGCGGACCGCCTTCCGGGCGCTATCGGCCCGATAATCCCTTGCGCGAGCCCCTTGCGCCTGCACGACTGATGCCATGACGGACGACGCGGACCCGACGGCCCTAAGCGCCATCTCCTCCCTTGCATCGGGCACCGATGACCCGGCCTCCGCCACCCGGGAGATCCTCGCGCTGATTTCGCGCGCGTTCGGGTCCGACAGCAGCCTCGTCGCCTTCCAGAACCCCGAATCCAGGCGGCTCGAGATCGAGGCGGCCATCGGGCTGCCCTCCGACGCCGAGCGCTCGTTCGCGCCGGGCCAGGGCGTTCCCGGCTGGGTCGCATGGCACGCCCAGCCCCTCCTGGTGCCCGACACATCGACGGACCCGAGGAGCCGGCCCCTTCGCGCCGATGCGCGCTGCGAGATGGCGGCCCCCCTCTTGCAGGCGGACGGGAGCGCGCTCGGCGTGGTGGCACTCGATCGGGACCTTCCGGGATCGTACGGCGCCGGCGACCTTGCCCGGCTCGTCCGCCTGTCGGACGAGGCGGCCCGCGTCCTTATCCGGCTCTGGGAGCTGCGGCACCTCCGCGGCAAGGCCAGGCAGCTCGAGGCGCTCATCGCAACCGGGCAGGCGCTCGTGGGAAAGCTCGAGCAGCGCGAGCTCTTTGACACGCTGACCCGCGACGCGGCGGCGATGATGCAGGCCCGGTCCTGCGCGTTCTATCTCCACGACCCGGGCTCGGCGAGCCTGCGGCTCGTGTCGTACACGGGCGACCCCGAGAACCTGTCGCCGGAGGGCGACATCCCGCTTCGCTCGTGCCTTTCGGCGTCGGCCGTGCACGCGAGGAAGCCCGTCTCCTTCGCCGACATCCAGTCGCCGGAGTGCGTCGACCTCCTGGACCTGCCGCGCGATGCCTCGATCCGGTCGGTCCTCGCCGCCCCGATGCTCTTCGAGGGCGACGTGATGGGCGTCCTGTCCATATTCACGGAGCGGGCGCGCCTCTTCGACAACGACGAGAAGCGCCTGTGCAGCGCCCTTGCGAGCCTTGGCGCGGTAGCCCTGCAGAATTCCCGCCTCTACGCGCGCGTCTTCATGAGCGAGGAGTCCCTCCGCAAGAACGAGCGCCTGACGACACTCGGGCTGCTCGCCGCGGAGATCGCCCATGAGATCAGGAACCCGCTGACCGTCCTCAAGCTCCTCCATGGCGGCCTCGGCTTGGACTTCGCCGAGGGCGACCCCCGCCGCACCGACATGCGCGTGATCGGTGAAAAGCTCGACCAGCTCGAGTCCATCGTGACGCGGGTGCTCAATTTTGCCAAGGCCCCGACAAGCCTCCACTCGCGCTACCAGGTCGCGGAGATCGTGGAGGACACCCTCGTCCTCATCCGGCTCAAGCTCGCCCAGAGCAAGGTCCACGTGTCGTTCGAGCCGCCCGCCCGATCGATCGTGGTCGAGGGCCACAAGGGCCAGCTGCAGCAGGTGATCCTGAACCTGCTCATCAACGCCCTGCAGGCCATGCCCGAGGGGGGCGACATCACCCTCTCGCTCGGGTCCGAGACGCGCGGTGCCTACTCATGGGCCGTCCTCGACGTGGCGGACACGGGCTCGGGCATTCCCGACGCCGTTCGCGGGCGGATCTTCGACTCATTCCTCACGGGACGACCGGACGGCACCGGACTCGGCCTGGCGATCGCAAAGCGGATCCTCCAGGGCCACCACGGCGACATACGGCTGGTGAGCTCGAGCCCCGCGGGGACGACGCTCCAGGTCACCCTCCCGCTGGCGCGGGGATAGCGGGACGCCGCCGAGGGGCCCGCCGGGCCCTCATTCCTCCAACTCGACGTTCCAGTAGGCGATGTCGAGGAAGTCCTTCCAGATTTCCCTGTGCTGGTTGCCGAGTACCATTGAGATGACCGGCCTCCACTTCGGGCGGGAAGGCTTGCGGATGAGCCGCATCGCCGCCTCATGCGGGAGGCGGTTGGACTTGCGGGTGTTGCACTTGATGCAGGAGCACACGATGTTCTCCCAGGTGGTCTTCCCGCCGTAGTCGCGCGGGATCACGTGGTCCAGGTTGAGCTGCTCGCGGGAAAAGGCGCGCCCGCAGTACTGGCAGGAGTTCTTGTCGCGCTCGAACACGTTGTTGCGCGTGAGCTTGAGCTCCTTGCACGGCAGCTTGTCGAAGAAGGTCAGCAGGATCACCCGCGGCAGGCGGATCGTGCGCGTCGGGGTGTGCACCGCCTCCATCTCGGCCAAGGGGGGGTTGTCCGCCGAGAAGTCGATCCAGTCCATCATCGAGAACATCCTGAAGTCGTCCTCCTCCTGGTGGACGACGTGGGCGTGCCCGCGCGCGAGGAGCCCGAACGCGCGCCGGGCGCCAACGACGTTAACCGCCTGCCACAGGCGGTTAAGGACGAGCACCGGTTGATCGAGGGCTGCCTCCATACGGGGCATCGAGATAGCGGTCCCCCGGCTCTGCTGTCAAGCGGCGCCCCGGCATCAGGGGTTTGTCAAGATCTCGCTATCCAACCGCATGGAAAGCGGATACGGCTAGGGAAGCAATGTCCCTCAAATCGATCGTCTTCGGCCGCGAGAAGTCGCTGTCGGACCGCAATCTTTTCCACCGAATTTCCCTGATCGCCGTGTTCGCGTGGGTCGGACTGGGGGCGGACGGGCTGTCCTCGTCGTGCTACGGGCCGGAGGAGACGTTCAAGGCGCTGGGCGGCTACACGCACCTGAGCCTGTTCGTGGCCCTGGCCTCGGTCATCACGATTGTCGCCATCTGCGCGAGCTACTCGCAGATCATATCGCTGTTTCCCACGGGCGGCGGGGGTTATCTCGTGGCGAGCAAGCTCCTTTCCCCCGCCGTCGGGGTCTTCTCGGGCTGCGCGCTCCTGATCGACTACGTCCTCACCGTCACCATTTCGGTGGCGAGCGGCTCCGACGCGTTTTTCAGCCTTTTTCCGCCGTCGGCGCAGGATTTCAAGCTGGCGTTCGCATTCGCGGGGGTCATCGGGCTGACCGTCATCAACATGCGCGGCGTGAAGGAGTCGGTGCTCGTCTGGGTGCCGATCTTCATGGTCTTCGTCCTCACCCACGCGTTTGCGATCGTGTACGCCATCGTCACCCACTCGTCGGGCCTGCACGGGGTCGCGACGGCCACGGCACACGAGGTCCACGCGGTGAGCTCCTCCGTCGGCATGTGGGGACTCATGGCGCTGCTGCTGAAGGCCTATAGCATGGGCGCCGGCACGTACACGGGCATCGAGGCCGTGAGCAACGGGCTCCCCATCCTGCGCGAGCCCCGCGTCCGCACGGGGCGCCGCACTATGGTCTATATGGGGGTCTCGCTCGCGCTCACGGTCGCCGGCCTGCTTGTCGCCTACCAGCTCTACGGCGTCGGCATCCACGAGGGAAAGACGCTCAACGCCGTGCTCTTTGATAGCATGACCGCGGGCTGGAGCCATGCGCAGGCGGGCGGGTTTGTCGTCGTGACCCTCATCTCGGAGGCTGCGCTGCTCATCATCGCCGCCCAGACCGGCTTTCTCGACGGCCCGCGCGTCCTGGCGAACATGGCCCTCGACCGGTGGTTTCCGTCGAGGTTCGCCAACCTGAGCGAGCGGCTCGTGACGCAGAACGGCATCCTCCTCATGGGGTCCGCCGCGTTCATCATGATGGTGGTGACGCGCGGGTCCGTGGACCTCCTCGTCATATTCTACTCGATCAACGTCTTCATCACCTTCTCGCTCTCCCAGCTCGGGATGGTCCGCCACTGGTGGCAGATGCGCGCGGAGGACAAGAGCTGGAAGCGCAAGCTCGCGGTCAACGGATTCGGGTTCGTGCTGACGGCGTTCATCCTCGTCTCGCTGACCGCGGTGAAGTTCTTCGAGGGAGGATGGGCGACCCTCCTGATCACCGGGGTGCTCGTCGTGGCGGCCTTCGCGATCAAGCGCCACTACACCGGGGTCGGGGTTCAGCTCAAGCGCCTGGACGCGATCGTCGAGGCGGCGGAGATGGAGTCGGGCTCGGCGCCCCCAAAGGCGCCCGTCACCGAGCGCAAGGCCCGCACGGCGGTGATCCTGGTCAACGGCTTCAACGGCCTCGGCCTCCACACCCTCCTAAACGTGCCCCGCATGTTCGGCGACACGTTCCGAAATTTCGTGTTCGTGCAGGTCGGCTCCGTCGATGCCGGCAACTTCAAGGGCGTGTCGGACATCGACGCCCTGCGCGAGCATACCGAGGTCGAGGCAAACCGCTATGTCCACTTCGCCACCTCGCGCGGCTACGGCTCAAAGTCCTACACGGCGATAGGCTACGACGTCGTCGGCGAGGTTATGAAGCTCTCGCGCGAGGCGGCCTCCGAATTTCCAAACCACGTCTTCTTTGCGGGCCAGCTGCTCTTCACGAACGAGACCAACATCACCCGCTGGCTCCACAACCACACGGTGTTCACCCTCCAGCGGCGCTTCTTCCTGGCGAGCCTTCCCTTCGTCATCCTGCCCATCCGCGTCGACGCCTAGATGATGCCTGAGGTG
>PLKS01000152.1 GCA_003140665.1 Opitutaceae bacterium | reverse complement strand
GGTCCTCGCCGCCCTCTCCGAGGGCGTCATCGCGACCGACGCGCTGGGCCATGTCATCTTTGGAAATGCGACGGCCTCGCGCCTGCTTCGCATACCCGTGGACGGCTTCGCGGGCCGCCCGCTCGACCAGGTGTTCTCCCTGGTCGACCGCCAGACCGGCAGGCCGGGCGATAATGCCGCGGACCGGGCGCTCTCCGCGAGCGGCCCGCTGCCCCTCATCGCCGACCAGGCGGTCACCACTGTCGGAGGCGAACCGGTGCCGGTCATCTGGACCGCGCGCGCCTCCTACGGCCCGGACAGCAGCCTGCGCGGGGTCGTGATCGTGTTCCGCAACCCCGACGAGATGGGGATGACGCCGGACGAGCTGATAAAGGCCAACCGCTACGAGTCCCTCGGACTGCTGGCCGGCGGCATCGCCAATGACTTCAACAACCTGCTGACGACGATCCTCGGGGGGCTGTCGCTCGCGAAGGACAGCCGCGACCCGTCCGGGCTCGCGGAATCGGAGGAGGCGTGCCTCGCCGCCAAGAGCCTCACCAAGCAGCTCCTCGCGTTCGCCAGGGGCGGCACGGGCGTCGTGACGGTCTGCGACTCAAAGGAGATCCTCGAGGACGCGGTCAAGATCGCCTCGGCGGGATCCAACGCGGAGATCAGCGTGCAGGCGCCGGCGGGAACGGGCGCGGTCAAGGTCGAGCGCTCCCAGATCCTCCAGGTGTTCCAGAACCTGATTCTCAATTCCCTACAGGCGATGCCTCCGTCGCCCCACAACTCGCGCCTCCAGCTGAGGGCCGCGGACGTCCATCTTGCGGAGGGGCAGATCGTGTCGCTCCCGGCGGGAGACTATGTCGAGTTCGAGGTGCGCGACAACGGGAGCGGAATCAGCCCCGAGCACCTCGAGCGGATCTGGGATCCCTTCTTCACGACCAAGAAGCATGGCACCGGCCTCGGCCTGCCAACCGCGATGTCGATCGTCCGCAAGCTCGGGGGCGAGATCGGCCTGCAGTCGACCGTCGGGGTCGGGACGGTCTTCAGCGTGTTCCTGCCCATGGCCGACCAGCCGGTGGACGTCCAGGCCCGCCCGGCCCCGTCGCCGCGTTTCTGCACCGGCCGCGTCCTGTTCATGGACGACGACGACCACATCTGCGCCCTGACCGCCTCGATGCTCCAGAGCCTGGACTACAAGTTCGACATCGCGAAGAACGGCGACGACGCGATCACCTTCTACAAGCGCTACCTCAACATAGGGCGCCCCTATGACGCGGTCATCATGGACCTCACCGTCGTGGGCGGACTCGGCGGCGAGGAGACGTTCAGGGTGCTGCGCGAGCTCGACCCGGAGGTCCGCGCGATCGTCTCGACGGGCTACGACAACGATGACATGGCCAGGCAGTACCTCGACATGGGGTTCTGCGGCTACCTCACGAAGCCCTACCGGGTCGCCGACCTCGGCAAGGTGCTCAAGGCCGTCCTCGGCTGAGGGGCGGCGCTCACGGCTGCCACGTGAATCCGTGGCAGAGCGCGACCCCCGCCGCGTCAGATTCGTCTTCCAGCACACGCGCGTGCCCCAGAATCGCCATCACCGCGCGGGCCATTTGCTCCTTGCTCGCCCTCCCCCTCCCGGTGACGGCCTGCTTCACCCGGAGCGGCGGGTATTCGTAGACCGGCAGCCCCTGGAGCGCGGCCGCGGCGATCACCGCGCCCCGGGCCGCCCCGAGGATCTGGGCCGTCTGGAAGTTCTGCACGTAGATCGTCCGCTCGAGGGCGACGTGCCGGATCTCGGCCCCAAAGGCGATGAACTCGGCGACCGCCCGGTGGATCTCCGCAAGCGCGACGGCCATCGTCCGGCTGGCCGGAACGCGCACCGTCACGCACTTAAGAAGGATGGGCATCCGCCCCGCCCTGAAGTCGACGAGGGCGAGCCCGGTGCCGCGGAGCGAGGGGTCGATGCCGAGAACAAGCCCCGCGAAGGTCTTCTTGGGGAGGAGCGCCCGGGCTTCGTCCGCCCCACGCGCCGCCGGGGAGGACCGGCCCGGGAGGGGCTTGCCCGCCAGCTTGGCGGTCCACAGCTGCCTGGAGCTCATCTTAGCCATGAGGGCGCGGTCAGGTAGACGTCGCCCGCTCCCNNCCCGCCACGAGCGCGAGGGCAAGGACGATGTTCTCAAACACCCGCTGGTTGATCCGGACGAGGAGCCATCTTCCGAGCCAGCTGCCAAGGAGCACGGCCGGGGCAAGCAGCAGGTTCGCGGCGAGGCTCTCGCGGGTGATGAGGCCGAGGCTGATCATGAACGGGGCCTTGAAAATGTTGAGAAGGAAAAAAAAGACGGCGGTCGTGCCCATGTATTCCATCTTGGGCAGCCGCATCGCGAGCAGATAGATCACCGTGAGGGGTCCCGCCGCGTTTGCGACCAGCGTGGTGAATCCCGCCAGGATCCCGATTGCGGGCGCAAACCATGCGGCGTGCACCGCCTCGTCAGCCCCGCGCCGGAGCCGGCGCCCGATGTAGAGGGCGGCGAGACCCAGCACAATCGCCCCGATGGCGAAGCGGGCCTGGCGCTCGTCCATGCGCCCCAGCGCGAAATACCCGATCACCACCCCGACGCCGGCCCATGGGAGGAGCCGCCACACGTGGTGCCACTGGGCGTGCCTGCGGTACGAGAGGACGGCGACAATGTCCCCGATGAAGAGGAGGGGCATGACAAGGCCGGTGGAGCGCCTGGCGGGCATGATGCCCGCGAAGATGGAGACGAAGATCAGGCTCAGGCCCGTTATGCCGGTCTTCGACACGCCCACGAGAAGCGCCCCAAGCGCCGCCAGGCACCATTGCCAACCGTGGAAATTCAATCGACAGCCCCCATGGGGCGATCCTCGCCCCCGGGCGGACCCGCGGCAACCGAGAACGCGTGCCATTCGCCGACGGTCCCCACGCGTGGCGCACCAGCCCCGAAACACCAAAAATTCTGTCGCGAGCGGGTCGGCGCCCCCTTTTGCTTGGGGGATGACGTTCGAGAAATCGCTCGCTGAGGCCGTTCGCGCGCTTGAATCCCTCGCGGAGATCCGGCCGGCGATCGACACTGCGGCGGAGCTGATCGTCGGGACCCTCCGCGGGGGAGGAAAGCTCCTGATCTGCGGCAACGGAGGCAGCGCGGCGGAGGCGGCCCATTTCGCGACCGAGCTCGTGGGCCGGTTCGACCGGAGCCGGCGCTCGCTCCCCGCCGTGGCCCTTTCCTCGGACGGTTCCCTGGTCACCTGCATCGGGAACGACTTCGGGTTCGAGCATGTCTTTTCCCGGCAGGTCGCCGGGCTCTCGAGGCCGGGCGACCTTGTCGTTGCGATCACCTCGAGCGGCACGTCGCCCAACATCGTCGAGGCTCTCCACGAGGCGAAGCGCCAGGGGCTCAAGTCGGTCGCACTCCTCGGCCGTGGCGGCGGCAACGCCAAGGGGCTTGCGACCTGCGAGCTCATCACGCCCGGAAGCAGGGGAATCTCCGCGCAGGAGTCCCATCTGTTCCTCATCCACTATTTCTGCGAATTGATCGACGCCGCCTTTCCATGAGCCAAAACCAACCCCCCAGCGAACAGGCCGTCATCAAGACGTCCTTCGGTGAAATGACGATCGCCTTCTGGCCTGACGTCGCCCCCAAAACGGTCGAGAACTTCAAGAAGCTCGCCCGCAAGGGATTCTACGACGGGACGGCGTTTCACCGAATAATCAAGGGGTTCATGGTCCAGGGAGGGTGCCCCAACACGAAGGCCGGCGAATCCGGCATGCCCGGGACCGGTGGACCCGGCTACCAGGTGAAGGCCGAGTTCAATGCCAAGTCGCATGTCCGAGGGGTGATATCGATGGCCCGGTCCAACGACCCGGACTCGGCAGGCAGCCAGTTCTTCATCTGTCACGGCGACGCGCGCTTCCTGGACCGGAAGTACACGGCGTTCGGCGAGCTGGTGGCCGGAGAGGACGTGCTGGAGCGGATCGCCAACGTCCGGACCGGCGGAAACGAGAAGAGCACGCCCGCCGAGAGGGTCAGCGTGGAGAGCATTACGATCGTGCCGGCGGCCTAGGCGCGGCAATGCCGGCGCCGTGAAAAAAATCCTGCCCGTTGTCCTCGGGGCGATCCTCGCCGGATGCTCGGCACCACCTGCCGCCCGGCAGACCCCCGTTTACAGCCCCGTTTCCTTCACAGGCCGATTTGTCTACATCGTCAACGCCGACGTGCCCCCGAAGCTGCTTTTTGCAGCGCGGCCTATATATCCGTTCAATATGCGGGCGGCCCAATTGAGCGGGAATGCCACCATCGGCTTCATCGTCGAGGTGGACGGCACCACGTCGCAGGTCCAGGTCGTGAATGCCACCGATCCCGCGTTTGGAGATTCCGCGCGTGAGTGCGTCACCAAATGGCGCTTCCATCCTGGCGAGAAGGCCGGCCGACCCGTCAGGGTCGCGATGGATCTGCCCATTGTGTTCACCCTGAACAAGGATGGCGGCTCGTAGGCGGCCCTTGACCCGCTTAGCCGCTGAGTTCCGGCAGCGCCGGAGCCAATGGTATCGTAGGCGCTCGACCGACATGCGCTGCCTGTTTCTGGCGTTCCCTCGCGAATACCAGCGTGCCATCCATCAGTATCAGCAGCGGAGAGAGCCGAGGCCGGGTCTCGCCGTAATCCAGGCTGCCAAAGGTCACGACGTAGAACCAGATATTCCGGACCTTCGCGGGCCGCATGCGCATGTCCTTCGCCATCTCGCTCGCGGTGTAGTCGTCGACTTTCTCCAGGGTGACCGTCGCCATTTGGTAAAAATCGTCGCGCGCGACCCCGTGCTTCGAGAAGTATCCCTCAAAAGCGACGGAAAGCGCCTTCAGGGCCGTGAGGCGACCTTCCTCGGCCTTCGGATCAAAGGCGGGAAGCTTGGCGACAACATCCTCGCTGAGATAGTACCTGCATTCCCTGAACTGCAGCTTGCCGGAATAGGGCATGATCATGCTGAGTTGCTTGATGCAGATGTCTTCCCCACGCGCGCACGCCAGCGATGCGAATAGGAGCAGGAATGTAAGGGCCGATCTTAACGCGTTGCCAGGCACTGGGCCCGGGATCGCTGGCTCGGCGCCGCAATGGCGCAGATACGTCACCGGCGCGGCGGACGCGAGCGTCGGGCTTGGTGATGGGTCCGGCCACCCCAATTTAGGTCTGCCCTCAAAAAACATAAGGGACCATGCGCCACGTCTTGGTCTTGTAGCTGGCATACTCGGGATACCGTACCGACACCAAGGCCTCCTCGCAAAGGATTCGTATCAGGGCACTGGACAAGACCAGCGCGCCAAGCAGGCCGGTTTTCAAGGAAAAGCGCCCCGCTACCGCAGCCAGGACGAACAGGCATAATGCCGCGTAGATCGGATGCCGGATGAACCGATAAGGGCCGGAGGTTACCAGGCCGCCTTCCGTCGGATCAGCCGCCAGATGAAAGCTTCGCCGGCCAAAGGTGATGCGGGCCCACAGGAACAGCAGGAGCGCCACCGACTGCAGCGAAATAACGAACGGCGAGGCTGAAAACAGACTTCTCGTCGCGAGCAAACCAAGCAAGGCGCCCATCATCCCGAGGTATCCCACGATCGATAAAATCTTCATATCGAGCACCTCACGGGAGCACCAGAACACGGAATCCAGCGTGGCTGCATCGTCTCCCGGGGTTTCCAACGCCGCGGGCTCCAGGCAACTGGCTGGAGGCGAAAAGCGCGGTTCTTGCTCATAATGCGGGCTGTTGCCTAGCGTCGGTAGATGAGGGAGCCGATCAAGAAACCCAAGGGCGACAAAGTCAGCAGCACCGAAAACAGTACGCCCAGGGTGAATGAGATCTGCGCGAAACCAGCCGCGCGTTCACCCCATACCTTACGGGCGAACAGTTCCGCGATCCAACCACCGGTAAAGCAAACATTCGCCATGACACCGTATCCGATGACGGCGAACGCCGCGAAGAGCGGCGGATTCGGAAAAAGAATGGGCTGGTGCGACATCCGCGAGCCGATGATCGCGATCGTGAGACCGATCACGCATGTCGCCACGCCGGTAACGCCCACAATCAGGTTATACGGCAACCGCCGGCTCTCCCACCATCTGACTATCGCAAAGGTTGTCCTGACATCATCGTGACGGGCAAAGAGGCGCCACGACTGGGCCTTCTTGACGTAGGTGATGAGATTCATCTGGAAGACTGCAGATTCCTATGCACCGCCCTAAATCCCGGCCTTGTCTCCCCCTGCAGCAGGCATCACGAGCGTGGGATCCGATAGTTGGCTCGTCGGACGCAATCCAGCGGCCGAATGCACAAACTCACCGATGGCTTGAAACGTTTCCACCGGGTTATCGTAAAACAGGAAGTGGGCGCTGGATGAAATCTCCCTGACCTGGACGAAACTCGCTCGGAGCCTGGGCAAATACGAGAGCCCGCTGTTGACGCTCCCGTAGAGAAATAGACGCGGAAGGGGCAGCGCCAGAAACTCCTCGATGAGCCGTCCGGAATCAGATTCAGCCACCGTCTGGAACGAGTAGGCGTGATAGCCCCGCATATCCACATTCATCGCCATGTTGTGTGCGATCATCTGGTCTCCGGCATAACGGGACTCGCGGAGCTCGGTCATCATCCGCCTGAACACCGGCTCAAAGCTGCCGAGCTCATGGGACACCACACGCCGAGAGAACATGCAATCCTCAGGACAGAGGTTTCCCTCAAGGTTGATCAGCCCCTGTATTCGGCCCACGCCGTGGCGGCGCAGCATCAACAGGGCAATCAACCCTCCCATGCTCGCGCCTGCCAGGAAGTACGCCGCCGGCAGCAACCGCTCCGCGACGCTGTGCGCCATGGCGGCCAGCGCGCTAACATCGAGGCCCGCATCGGGTTCAAACCGGGCAACGCCGGTGCCTGGCTCGTCGAAGGAAAGAAGCTCACAGTCAGCAAGAGCTGGGCTTTGAAAGGCGGCCTGGAAATTCTCCTTTGCGCCTCCCAGCCCATGCACAAAGAGGATGGACGGGCCGCCGCTGCCTTCGCGATGGCAATAAGGCAGCAGGAATTCCCGGCCGCGCCACGTGACTGGAATTTGGCCAAGCCGGGGAGGATTCGCTCGCGCCGGAATATACATTTAATGCACCTGTCGCCCCACTTTCGAAAACTCCACTTCGCCGGCGTCACGCAGACCGTTGGATGACCTACGATACGGGGGCTTCATCGCCCTCAGGCGTAACCGAGCGCCTTTGCCACGGCGTCGTAGGTGACACGCCCCTCGCGGGTGTTCACCCCCCGGCCCAGCCCCTTGTGCTCGGCCAGCGCGGCCTCGATTCCCTTTTGGACGATCATGGCGACGTAGGGCTCTGTTGCCTGGGTCAGGCCCTGCGTCGAGGTCCGCCCGACGAGCGCCGGCATGTTGGGCACCGCGTAGTGGATGACGCCGTGCTGCTTGTAGACGGGCTCCTTGTGGGAGGTGGGGCGAATGCTCTCGATGCAGCCCCCCTGGTCGATTGCAATGTCCACGATCACGCTTCCGGGCCGCATCTTCGACACCATCTCATTGGTGACCACCGTGGGCGCCTTCGCGGCGGGAATGAGCACCGCGCCCACGAGAAGGTCCGCGTCGGCCACGCAGCTCTCCAGGTTCGCGAGATTTGACATCAACGTCACCACCCGCCCTCGGTATTCGGAGTCGAGGGACTCGAGCTTTCTTGTGTCGAGGTCGAGGACGGTCACCCGCGCCCCCATCCCTGCGGCCATCTGGACGGCGTGCGCGCCCGAGTTTCCCGCCCCGACCACGACGACATGCCCGGGCAGCGTGCCCGGAATCCCCCCGAGGAGGACGCCCGAGCCCCCGTGCTGGGACTGGAGGAAATACGCCCCCACCTGGATCGCCAGCCTGCCCGCGATCTGCGACATGGGCTTGAGCAGCGGGAATGACCCGTCGGCGCCCTCGACGGTCTCGTAGGCTATCCCCAGGATCCTTCTTCTGAGGAGCACCTTGGTGAGGGCCGGGCCGGCGGCAAGGTGAAGGTAGGTGAAGAGGGTCTGGCTGTCCTGCAGGAGATCGTACTCCGCGGGCAGCGGCTCCTTGACCTTGAGGATCAGCTCGGCCGATCGCCACAGCTTGGCCGCATGGGAGACCTGGACGGCCCCGGCGGCCCGGTATTCCGCATCCGTGAAACCGGCGCTCAGGCCTGCCGACTTCTGGATGAGCACTCTGGCGCCCAGGGAAACGCAGCGGCGGCACAGGCTGGGGGTCATCGAGACGCGCGTTTCCCCGATTTTGATCTCCTTGGGAACTCCGATTGTCATGCGCCGATCATGCGCGCGCCGCATGGCGTGACAAGGTTCAAGGGGCCGCCCGCCCGACGGTCCGGAGCTTGGAATCCTCTCCGTGTTGCCCCATGCACTTGGGGAATGCCGAAGATGATCAACCTGATGGTGGCCTGCGCCGAGAACCGCGTGATGGGGCGCAAGACCCGCCTTCCCTGGCGGATTCCCGAGGATCTGCGGCTGTTCCATGAGGAGACCGCCGGCAAGACGATCGTCCTCGGGCGGATCTGCTACCAGACGTGGCCGCGCGCGAGGGAGGACGGCCGCCGGTTGATCGTGATCACGAGCGATCCCTCGCTCGAGCGGGAGGGCGTGCGGGTCGCCCGCTCGGTTGCCGAGGCCCTCGACATCGCCGAGACGATGCCCGGCGAGATCTATGTCAACGGCGGCGAGCGGATCTTCGGGGAGGTTCTGGCGCTGTCCCGGCCCATGCGGCTCCACCTGACGCTCGTCCACGCCGACGTCCAGGGAGACCGGCATTTTCCCGAGTGGCGCCACCTCCCGTGGCGGGAATTGTACCGGCGGGAGAGCTCGGACGAGAACTTCCGCTACACCTTTTTCATACTAGAGCGCTAGGGGGCCGCCGCGCGGACGGCGTGCGCCCGCGCGACCTCGACGTACTTCTCCGCCGATTTCCTGAGCTCCGACTGCTCCACGGCCGACAGCGNNCCACCCGGGCGGGCGAGCCGAACACAAGCGAGCCCGGCGGGCATTCGAACCGCTGCGTGACGAGGGAGTTGGCCCCGACGAGGCTGCGCGCGCCGATCGCCGCCCCGTCGAGAACGGTCGCCCCCATCCCGATCAGGCATTCGTCGCCGATCCTGCAGGCATGGATGATCGCGCCATGGCCGATCGTGCACCACGCGCCGATGTGGGCGCCCAGTTCGTCGGCAAGGTGGACGACCGCGTTGTCCTGGNNCAGCACGACGTCGCCCACGACCGTCGCGCTGGCGGCGATGAAGAGGGATTCCGACGTGTGGGGCGTCCGGCCGAGATGCTTTTCCAATCGTTCCTGGATGGTCATGGGAGGCGGGCGCGGTTTCGGGGCGGTTCGTCATTTCTCCTTGATATAGGGTGCTCCTATGGCCTTGGGCGCAATGGCCTCCCCCACGAATCCCGCCAGCAGGAGCACCGTGAGGATGTAGGGCAGTGCGATGATGAACTGCACCGGCACGACCCCCACGACCGGCAGGGCGACGCCCTGGAGGCGCGCCGCCCCCGCGTCCGCAAATGCGAAGAGCAGGCAGGCGCCCAGCGTCGGATAGGGCCGCCACTTGCCGAAGATCAGGGCCGCGAGCGCGAGATAGCCCTTGCCCGCGGTCATGTCGCGCACAAATCCCGCGCTTGCGGCCGTCGAGATGTAGGTCCCGGCGACGCCGCACAGGACGCCGGATATGATCGACGCCTGGTAGCGCAGCGCGCCCACGGAGATCCCGGCGGTGTCCACGGCGAGCGGGTTTTCCCCGACGGCGCGCAGACGCAGGCCAAACCGGGTTCGGTAGAGCACCCATGCGCTCGCCGGCACGAGCGCGGCCGCAAAGTATACGATGACATTGTGCCCGCTGAGAAGCTCCGCATAGGCCAGCCCAGGGAGGGGGTGGCGCCGCGCGGCCTGCGACCAGGGCCATGCGAGGCCGAGGAAGCGCTGGCCCGGCCCGTCGAGCTGCGGCGTCTGGCCCCCCTGGTTGAACCAGGCCAGCGCCAGCGCGGGAGCGAGCCCCGCGACCATGATGTTGATGGCCATCGCGGCCACGACCTGGTTGCCCCTGTGGGTCACGCAGGCGAACGCGATGACAAGGGCGAGGACGGTGGAGGCGGCGACGCCCGCGCCCAGGCCGAGCCACGCGGAGCCG